>JBDNHJ010000154.1:0-58200 GCA_041688835.1 Fuerstiella sp. | reverse complement strand
GGTCGCGGAATCGTCTCTGGATGGGCTGTACGTGATTCGCACGAGCGTGAAGCCAGATGTGATGGACGGCGACACTGTGGTCAGCACGTACAAAAGTCTGTCGCGGGTGGAGCGTGCGTTTTGCAGTCTGAAGACGGTCGACCTTCACATTCGCCCGATCTATCACAGCAACGATGATCGCATTCGGTCACATGTGTTTTTGTGCGTGCTGGCCTACTACGTCGAATGCCACATGCGCGAAAGTCTGCGCGAGGTGCTGTTCGAAGACGAAGATCGTGCGACCGCTCAACAGCGGCGACAACATCAAAGCCCCGCACACCGACTCAATGACAATGTCTACAATCCCAACTGACTATACAACCAGAAAATTTCCGCCTCACGACAGGGGTTTTACAAACGGACATAGATTCCGGTAGGGTCAGGAAGTTTGGCATTTGGAATACCAACCATCCTCAGCATCCATGAGTTTCCCTCGCGGCTGATGGTTAACAGTTTTCGGCGCGCAATCTGGACCATAACGGTGAGACCGAGGCGCGTCAACAATGCAGAAAGCCCGACAACTCGAAGCCCGACAACTCGTTCTCGGAGCGGTTTGGCGATCCCAAGTCTCGTATCATCTGAAACGCCAGTGAGACGTTGGGAACCTCAACAACCACGCTGCTGCCGTCTCCACGAGACCGACACACGGTCATCGCCGATGTCGATCGTTACGTCCGCGTTGACGGATAGCAGGCGTTCGCTTGTCACTTGCCTGCGCCACTGCGAGTGGTGACTCTGATAGATCCGTTCAGTTTCCAGAGAGCGTGATCCGCGTTGGCATCGGTGCTGCTGGGAATGCTAATATGGAAGTTGTCAAAATCATAAGCAATCTCGGCATTTCGCTCGGTGAGTTGATCGAACAGACCAATGGCAAGTTCAGGCCATGTTTTGGTGTCTTTGATCTCTGACATGTTTTTCTCCGGTTGAGGCTGAAAGCCACGGTGTTAGATTCGTACCTGCACTTAGTAGACTCAGTGAACGAATTGACCAGTAGGTTTGTATTTCACGATCGGAATGAGATGCGTTCTCAGCAGATGAATACTCAACTGGAAATGACCCTCCTTCCTGTCATTCAACCGTTGATCGGTTAGCCGATTGCCGTTTATTTCACCATGACCGGTGGAGCCGCCGCTGCTACCTCGGGTGCCACTTGAATCGCGTCCGCCAAATCGACGGCGAGGAACAGCACCATGACGCCAACAGAGAAAGCAATGGAAATAGGAAGTAACGGTTCTCGGGTTTAGCAGAGAGGGAGGCTTGGTTATCTGCAATTTTGTTTCCATTGCTTGATGCCGAAAGTTGAAGAACCTTGTGCTTCGTTTTCCCAAGTCTCGATGAATCATCATCGAGCGGTTCAACTCTTTCGGCGTCACGCTGCAACAGATCTACGTATCAGATGTTGCCAGTGAACGAAGGTATTCGCGGTTCATCTGTGCGATGACACCCACGCTGATATTTTTCGGACACACCGCTTCGCATTCCCCGTGGTTGGAACAACTGCCAAACATCTCTGCGTCCATTTGAGCGATCATCTTTTGAACCCGGTTTCGACGCTCAGGTTCGCCCTGCGGCAGTGTCGCCAGGTGGGCGATTTTTGCTCCAACAAACAACGACGCCGAAGCGTTCGAGCAGGCCGCGACACACGCACCGCAGCCAATGCAGGCCGCCGCATCCATGGCACTTTCGGCCACCGCTTTGGCAATCGGGATGGCATTCGCGTCCGGAGCACTCCCCGTGTTCACGGACACAAACCCGCCAGCCTGCTGAATGCGATCAAACGCACTGCGATCGACGATCAGGTCTTTGGTGATGGGAAATGCTTTGGCTCGGTACGGTTCGATCCAGATTTCACTGCCGTCTTTGAAGCTGCGCATGTAAGTTTGGCATGTTGTGGCACCGCTCTCGGGACCGTGAGGCACTCCGTTGATCACCAGCGAACACGTGCCACAAATGCCTTCGCGACAGTCATGTTCGAACGCAACCTCGGGTTGGCCGTTTCCAGCGGACTGCATGTTCACCTGATCCAGCATCTCAAGAAAAGACATCTCGGCGGTGATGTTGTCAATTTCATAAGTTTGAAAGTCGCCGCTGGCAGATCCGGAAGGCTGTCGCCAGATATGTAGTACGAATCGCATTATTTGTAACTCCTGACCGCAAGATTCACAGATTCAAATTCGAGTGGTTCGATGTGCCGCTTCGGCTCGTGTTCGGTCCCGGTATTTTCCCATGCGGCAACATGGCAAAAGTCGTCGTCGTTGCGGATCGCTTCGCCATCATCCGTTTGGTATTCGGTTCGAAAGTGAGCTCCACACGATTCCTCTCGGGTTAACGCGTCACGACACATCAGCTCTCCCAACTCAATCAGATCGGCCACTCGGCCAGCCTTTTCCAAAGCCATGTTCAGGTCATCCGCAGATCCAGTCACAGCCGCCGTCTTCCAGAATTGCTGCCTGAGGTCACGGATATCATTGATCGCCTGCGAAAGGTCGGCACCGGTTCTCGACATGCCGCACGCCTCCCAGACGATGTTGCCAAGGTCGCGGTGCAGTCGTTCCACTGGAGTCCTGCCGTTGATTGACAACAGTTGCTGCAGGCGCAGGCTGACCTGCGATTCTGTCGCTCGACTTGCCTGCTTCGCGTCTTCAGTGCTGACAGCGGGCTTCGCAGCGAGGTAGTTGCTGATCGTGGCGGGAAGTACGAAATAACCGTCAGCAAGACCCTGCATCAGAGCACTGGCTCCGAGTCGGTTGGCTCCGTGGTCAGAGAAGTTTGCTTCGCCCAGAGCAAACAGGCCGGGAATGGTGGTCATCAATTCATAGTCGACCCACAGTCCGCCCATGGTGTAGTGTGGAGCCGGGTAGATACGCATCGGTATCTTGTACGGGTTCTCAGCCGTGATGCGTTCGTACATGTGAAACAGATTGCCGTAGCGTTCACGAATGGTCTCTTCACCCAGTCGATTGATGGCATCTGAAAAGTCAAGAAACACTCCCAGACCGCCCGGACCCACGCCTCGGTCTTCGTCGCAGACTTCTTTCGCGGACCGCGACGAAATGTCGCGCGGTGCCAGATTTCCGAAGGCGGGATACTTGCGTTCGAGGAAATAGTCTCGCTCGTTTTCGGGAACGTCACCGGGAGCGCGATGATCATCCGGACTCCTGGGAACCCAGACACGACCATCGTTCCTCAACGATTCGGACATCAGCGTCAGCTTCGACTGAAAATCTCCAGCGGGCGGAATGCAGGTGGGATGAATCTGAGTGAAGCACGGATTTGCGAAGGCAGCTCCCTGCTTGTGAGCCCGCCAGATCGCCGTTGCGTTGCAACCAGACGCATTTGTCGAAAGGAAGAAGACGTTGCTGTAACCGCCGGTGCAAAGGACAACGGCGTCCGCGAAGTGGCTGGCGATCTGCCCGTTGCGAAGATCGCGAGTCACAATGCCGCACGCTGTTCCTTCGTGAAGAATCACGTCCAGCATCTCGGCGTGAGTGTGCAGATTGACTTTGCCAAGTCCGACCTGCCGATTGAGTGCCGAGTACGCTCCGAGCAGCAGTTGCTGTCCGGTTTGCCCGCGCGCGTAGAACGTCCGGGAGACCAGTGCGCCGCCGAAAGAACGGTTTTGCAGGAGACCACCGTATTCACGGGCGAACGGAACGCCCTGAGCGACGCACTGGTCAATGATTTGGGTGCTGACTTGTGCCAGCCGATACACATTCGCTTCACGGGATCGAAAATCACCGCCTTTAATGGTGTCGTAAAACAGCCGCCACGTGCTGTCCCCGTCACCCTGATAGTTTTTTGCCGCGTTGATGCCGCCCTGAGCCGCCACACTGTGAGCTCGACGCGGAGAATCATGAAACGTAAAGACTTCTACCTGAAAGCCAAGTTCCGACAAAGTGGCCGAGGCCGAGGCACCAGCGAGACCCGTGCCGACAACAATAATCTTGAACTTGCGTTTGTTGCCGGGGCCGATCAGCTTCGAGCCTGCTCGATAGCCGTCCCACTTCTCGGCTAACGAACCATCGGGAATTTTCGAATTGAGTTTCATTGTACACGTTCCTTTCCGTTTGATGCCGCCATACCCACGTGGCCCAACTCAGTCGAATGGTCCTCCGCCACGTCATTGCCTGCGGCAGACACTGCCGTGGCTGGCCCCTGTGCTGTCACCAATCCCGTCACCACAGAAACCGGGACTGCAAGAAAGCCGGCGATGATGATGGCCGCGATGACCGGCGATGCCTTTCGCGCCACTGATTCATGGCCCTCTTTCGCGAGTCCCAGCGTTTGCAAAGCACTGGAGATGGCATGCTTCAGATGTACGGAAAGTCCCAGCATTCCACCCACATAAATCAGCACGATCAGCGGATTGGAAAAGCCAGCCACGACCATTGAGTACACATCATGCCGACCTTGGGAATCGGTCTGCCGATAGGCGTCCGGCAGAATCAGTCCGCCGGTGAAATGCAGCAGGTGAAAGATGACGAATGCCAGAACTAGAATGCCAGTCAGCATCATCGATCGAGAGGCGCGGGTTGTCCGTTTGAATGTTGTGTTGACGTAACTTTGATTCCGTTGCGTCCGATTTCGCACGCTCTGCCGCACAGTCATTGCAATGTGCAGTGCGATCAAACTCAATAACCCCAGTCGCGCCGTCCAGAGCACCGCAGCAGATGACTTCAATAATACGGCATATTGATTCAACGCGTCCGCCCCGGCAAAGATCTGTAGATTGCCACCCATGTGAACCAGCAGAAAACCAACAAGAGCAAGCCCGGTTGCTCCGGCGACAACTTTCTGGCCGACGGACGAGCCAAGAATTTTAAGTAGCTTCATGGATTCGCACAGAATGGGTTGGGTGGCGGAGTGTCGACGTCGAACTCCCCGGAAATCAGAATACCGGAATCCACCCGCTGCAGTTAACAGACGTTTTACTGCGAACACTTTGACTCAGCGAGACTGCAGCAAAGCATGCGATGCCTCTCACCGAACACGACCCGAATTCGACAGTTGTTGTATCCGGAGAGATGCTCGCGCAGTTAAACGAAACGTGCAACGAAATCTCATCCCTGACAATTTGAAGTCTCACAACTTGTTCAGTTCCTGTTCGTCGTCTCGCGAGGGGTGCCGAGCTGAAGTTCGTGCCTAGAGCGATTGGCAGGAACCCTTCTGGATAGAGAGAAAGATCAAATGGCTTTAAAATCTCAGGCCCGCTCACCTCGCAGTTCCGCTTCAAGCCCAGCAGGGCAGATCACAAACATCCAACCCTCCGAAGAGCTTTCGAAGGCCCAGAAGAGCGACCGAGCTCAGCGGATCCTTCAGAGTGAGGCGAATTTCATTCATTCCGTGGAGTTTGAATCGCGTGGCGCTGACAAAGGAATCGGCGACGCACGGAAGATTGCCCACACACTGAAGGCGGGGCGACTGAAAGCGCCGCAGGATGTGCCTCCGCACCTTGCTCATTTATGGAAGATCGCCTTGCTCAAGCCCGACGAGGAGCAGCGACTTTTTCGGCAAATGAACTTTCTGAAGTACCGGGCCAATGTTCTGCGGAGCCGGCTAAATCCCGGTCGACCGAATGTCCGCCTGATGGATCGCATCGAGAAAGATCTTGACGATGCACGCCAGCTGCGCGACCACATCATTCAGGCGAATCTGCGGCTTGTGGTTTCGATTGCCCGCAGATTCGTGACGGACTTCACTTCTTTGGAAGAGCTCATGAGTGACGGCAATTTGATTCTTATGAAAGCTGTTGACCGATTTGATTACAGCCGAGGATTTCGGTTCAGCACCTATGCCACTCATGCCGTACAGCGTGATCTCTTTCGGAATTACAAAAGCGGCCGCCGTCGGCAGGTGACGGAAATCGCGACGGATCCAATCGTGCCGTTTGGTTCGGTTGTCGCGCCTGACGACGAGCAGCAAATCAACGACGTCCAGACAGTCTCTGAGCTCAAAAAGATTATGGAAGACTCGCTGAACCCGCGTGAAAAGAGGATTGTGGATTTGCGATTTGGATTGAATTCTGATGATGGTGGGCAAACGCTTCGAGAAGTTGGGGAAGAACTGAGCATCAGTAAAGAACGAGTTCGCCAGCTTCAGACGCGGACCATCGAGCAGGTCCGTGAGTTGGCTCTTCACGAATTCCGCGACTTCTAGCGGCCCTGGTGCATTTCCTGCAAAGCTAGCCCCGTTGAAACCGGCAATCCCCCGATCCCGGCATTCGCAGGACAGTTGGCGACGCGTGTCCACACAGCAGGCAGTCGACGGCAGATGCGCAGCGAAGAGCTGTTTTGCGGGACGAGGCTCTAGGTGTGTTCGTGACCGGAACATCTGTTCTGAAGATGAGAAGGATGTCAGGTTTTGACTGTTCCGGAAAAGCCCAGCGGAGAAGTTGATGACAGAGGACACCCGCTCTCTTGAGCTGGCTCGCGATTTCCAGCGAAATCGCGACACCGAAGACTTTGCAGAGATGTCTGATAAAAAGTTACTGAAGCGACTCGAAGCCGCAGGATCCAACGACAAGAGGATCAACACCTGAGAATGTTTTGTTTGCTATGCGTCAGGCGTTCAACCGTTGGGCGATCAAATTACGACGCTGCGGTTTCGCACAGCGACTCGCTGGTCCTTTTCGCTCCATTATCGATTCCTGCTGCTCGCAACGTAAATCCTTTGTGTTGCACTTCGGTGTT
Organism: Fuerstiella sp.; assembly: GCA_041688835.1. Classification (GTDB taxonomy): domain Bacteria; phylum Planctomycetota; class Planctomycetia; order Planctomycetales; family Planctomycetaceae; genus Fuerstiella. The sequence continues at coordinate 51,472 of JBDNHJ010000154.1, read as the reverse complement.
TGACCGGGGGCTTTCCGCGCTCGCGTACGAAGGATGGCGCGTCGATCGACGAATTCGCAGACAGCAGTTCCTCTTGACGATGCGCCGCACCAGTCTATCAACACAATGCAAATTACAAGCTTTTTTCAGAGGACTGACTTCTATGTCGAAACGCTCACAGGCCAAGATCGGTTTTATCACCGCGGCCGGCGCTTCTTTTCTCCTGTCGATTTGGCTCTGGTTTGGAGGCAACAAAGAACAGGGCGCATTCGTTGGCCTATGGGTTCCCTCGATCCTTTCGTTTGGCACATTGTTGCTGTCCGGCGGTCGTGATGAGTGACACCTCAATCTTCATTTTCGGGATGTTCGTCTTCGCCGTGGCCATTGCATCTTCGCTAATTTCGATTATCGGCTCGTCGCAGCCAAAATCGAATGTTGACGGCCGAGATCAGCGGGCAGACTAAAACGAAGAGCTCGCTGACGCTGCCAAGCCTCAGACACCAGAGCCGCTGTAGCGTGTGAGACCTCACAACCAAACGACTTCAGGGATTCATGTGATCTGAACTCAGTCCGTTCAGACACCACTGATTGGCGGAGCGGTGTGGGATCTGATTTGCAAACCATTCGCACGAATGGGTTGGCCTGCACGTCCACGCTGTCAGTGGCCGCCATTGTCTGATCTTCACGAGTGAGTGCGAGATGTCACCGCAGTCATCCCAAACCCACTACGCACCGCCCGCCAAGTCGTCCCATTCATTTCGACATTTTTGTGGACGTTGTCTAGCAGTCCTCTACAAACTCGCCGCCGATCCAAATCGACGTCACGCTCACTTCTGAACCCCGAATTTAATCGCACGACAGAAACCTGAAATTTATGAAGAAGCTCATCGCACTCACGGCCGTGGCAATGCTGGCGTCTACGGCCAACGCTGGGAAGAAATGCAACGGCACCGTTATTCTCACAAGCAAACCTTGTCAGCAGTCACAGGTGACGTCCATCACCACCGCCCATCCGGCCGCTGGGCCCGTGGCCGCTCACTCTGCCGCCAAGCCGGATATCGTTGATACGGCTGTCGGAGCCGGATCTTTCAAGACGCTTGTCGCCGCCGTACAGGCTGCTGGCTTGGTTGACACCCTGAAGGGCACTGGTCCTTTTACCGTGTTTGCTCCAACTGACGAAGCATTCGCAAAACTGCCGAAGGGAACAGTGGAAAGTCTGCTGAAACCGGAGAATAAAGCCAAGCTACAGGCGATCCTGACCTACCACGTCGTCGCAGGAAAAGTAATGGCAGCGGATGTTGTTAAGCTCAGCGGTGCAAAAACCGTGCAGGGGCAGCAGGTCGATATCAAAGTGACTAACGGAAAGGTCACTGTGGACGGTGCCAATGTCTTGAAGACAGACATTGAAACGAGCAACGGGGTGATTCACGTCATTGACAGCGTCATTTTGCCAGCCGACAAAGACATCTTCGACACGGCCGTTGAAGCGGGGTCATTCAAAACGCTTGTCGCTGCTGTGAAAGCTGCCGGTCTTGTCGAGACTCTAAAGAGCGAAGGACCGTTTACCGTGTTTGCTCCAACCGATGACGCCTTCGCGAAATTGCCGGAAGGCACTGTTGCCAATCTACTGAAACCTGAAAACAAGGATGAGCTTGTCGCGATCCTGACTTACCACGTTGTGGCCAGCAAAGTGCTCGCCAGTGACGTCGTAAAGATTTCTTCTGCCAAAACGGTCAATGGCAAGTCGGCTTCGGTTAAAGTGAATGACGCAGGTGTCATGATTGACAGTGCAAAAGTCATCGCCACCGACATCGAGACCAGCAACGGAGTCATCCATGTCGTCGACAGCGTTATCCTGCCGTAGTCAGCACCGATGACCGAGATGCACGTGGGAGACTGGATTGATTCGAGCCTCCCATTTTCTTGCCGTGGCCGCAGGTCGTGCAGGCGCTCTGCCTGTAGCGTTGGCGCGGTTTTGAACCTAAATCAATCTGCAATCACACTGGCTTTCCCGTCGTACGTGAAAAGAGAAAGAATCATTCATGTCCATTGCTTTTCCTGAAATAATTTCCGGCGATACCGAAGTCGATTACCAGTGCGTGCGTGTTAAAAAAGAATCGCCGACTGCAAAGAACCCAACGAGGCCTCAGGTTGATCTCGACGCGATCAACGGTGCTATTCGCACGATTCTCAAGGCTGTCGGTGAAGACCCTGATCGCGATGGTCTGCTGGAGACGCCTCGGCGAGTGGCGAAGATGTATGCCGAAATGTTCGCAGGTCTGCACCTCGATCCCGGTCGGCATCTTGACGTGACGTTCGAGGAGAGCTACGACGAAATCGTGCTGGTTCGCGACATCGAATTCACCAGCATGTGCGAACACCACCTGCTGCCATTTCGAGGCGTCGCGCATGTGGCCTACATTCCGAATGGTCGCGTGACGGGCCTGAGTAAACTCGCTCGCGTCGTCGAAGAAGTTTCTCGTCGACCGCAGGTTCAGGAACGGATGACTCAGACTGTCGCCGATCTGATTGAAGATCGACTGCAGAGCAGCGCGGTTGGAGTCATCGTGAAGGCGGAACATTCCTGCATGTCGATTCGCGGCATCCGCAAGCCGGGAAGTATGACCGTCACCAGTTCTATGCGAGGCAGTTTCCGCAACGATCCCGCCAGCCGAGCGGAATTGATGTCTTTGATCAATCAGTGATTTCGTAGGCCCGGTTCGCACCGGTCATTTTCACGAATCGGCCGGTGGGAACCGGCCCAGCCAAAGGCCAACCATGCTCATTCAAAAACAATACAAGTTCTATGCGGCTCACCGGAACGAAACGCTGCAGGACAAATGCAGCAACCTGCATGGTCATCGTTACGGCGTGAAGTGCCATTTCGAAGTGGAACGAGACGGCGATATCAGTACGCTGTTTGGTGATTTCGATGCGAAGGTCGAACCGTGGCTGAAAAGCCACTACGACCACAGCATGCTCATCAATCGACATGATGCGTTGTACGAATCACTACAGATGCACATGGATCGAACAGGCGAATCACTACGGTTGAACGTTTTTGATGGCCCAACAAGCGTTGAAAATCTCTGCCACAAGCTATTCACAGAGATCACGCAGATGGGATTTCGTCTTGCCACGTTGGAAGTGCAGGAAACGGATACCTCGGTTGTCAGTTATACTCGTGAAGACTGGGTCGCTGACAATCGATACTTTGGCAGGCAGGCAGGGGATAGCCCGCTTGCCAACTCCGCACTCCTCGCTGACACTTCAGCGGCAAAACAGTAGTCTGCGTGATGCGGCTGCGGGTAGGAAAAATCGTGCTTGACAATATTCACGAACAATTCATGTCTCGCGCGATTGATGTCGCGAAAGAAAATCCCCGGAATCCGTTCGGTGCCGTGATCGTGGACCGCGAAACCAAGCTGATCGTTGCAGAAGGCGTGAATCGGTCCAGCGGAAACCCGATCTTGCACGGCGAGATGGATGCGATCAACACCTACGCAGCGACTGGCGAAGCTGTCTGGCAACGTCTGACTCTCTACACCACCGCTGAACCCTGTCCGATGTGCATGAGTGGCATTTTGTGGAGCGGGATTAGCTCCGTCGTGTTCGGCACGTCGATTCCAACGCTGATGGAACTGGGCTGGAATCAAATCAACATTCGAGCTGCCGAAGTCATCGCGAAATCGCATCGACCGGATTGCGTACTGATCTCTGGAATTGCGGAATCCGAATGCAACGCTCTATTCCTCCGAGCTGTATAAGTTCGTCGGTCAATTATGTGGTATTCTCAATTTGGCTGCACGTTCTTGAATGTTAGCCGCCTCCTGCGGCTCATTTGTGCAATCACCGCAAATGTCGGGCAATCACATCGGCCGTGTTAAGAAGTGCAACCAGTGAAGGATTGACGGGCACGCCTTCCGAAGTCTGGCCGGAAAGCACTTCGTCGCTGTTGAGCCAGCGAAGTAGCTTGTTGAGTTCCACAGAATCGCGGCCGGCTTTGCCGTAGAGGTCGGCGATGTAGAATTCGACAACGAAAAACGTGTCGTCCTCTTCTGATTCAACCGGAAGATCCAGATGTAGTCTCGCTTGGCTGGAGATGATGTAATCTTTGCCTCGGCGAAGATCGAGCAGCCATGCAATTTCACGATCCAGACATTCGCGAAACGATTCGTCGTCAAGACGTTCTGCCGTGACGAAGTCGTAATGCTTGCGGCTGGCGTCCCAATACGCCAGCCACTGATTTTCCAGGTGCTCCGGATGGCGGAGTAAGGCGATTGATCCGGTGAAGTGATGCATGTGATCGGTTTCTAAATTCGTAGAACGGTCATTTGATACAACGATAGGTCATTACCAATACCAGTATTCCTCGCTCAGTCCACGCGACCGTGCGAATCCAGTTGGTGGTGACAAGTTTTTGATAGGCCGCGGCTGTGCATTCAATGGATCACGAATTGTGAGCCAGCACAGACAACAACGCAGTCGAAAGCCATGTCAACGCGACCATCGCCCGACCGATGTGCGAAAGAGTCTGCGACTCCTCCGGAAGATACTTCAGCAGCATCACGGCCGTTGCCAGTTCCACCAGCATTGCCGGCCCCACAACCCATGTGGTCAGCCGCTGATGCAGATCTTCATACGTTTTGAACTGGTCGCTGCCGACATTGGCAAACACTGGATAATGCATAACCTTCACAAACGATATCAGCCCGACAATAAATCGGGTGGCGAAGACCTGAACGAGCAGAATGAGTTTCATCGTGACCCGGCGTCGAAAATGGTTGATGCCCCGACAGGCAATATTCTAGGCCACGACCGTGCATTGACGAATTGAAAGTTCGTGTCTTCGATGACTCAGTTCAGCAGCGTTCGACTGGCCAGGACACACGTTGAGTCTAAACTTGCACCATTCGCTAGCAGTTTCTGCCACACGAAGAGAATCCCGCGATGTTTCAGAGCCGTAAAATTCTACTGTGCCTGTTTGCAGGGACGTTTACGTTGCTTCTCGCATTCACAGTTCGAGCTTCATGGGCCCGTAGCGTTTTCGACAACGCATCGCTGATGAGAGACGTGTGGTTTCAGGTGACTCTGCTTGACGCTTACCTTTGCTTCGCCACCATTTACGTCTGGATCGCATGGAAAGAGCAGACGTTGCTGCGCCGTGTCGTTTGGTTCGTGCTGATCATGTCTTTCGGCAGTATGGCCATTTCCGCGTATGTTCTGATGCAACTCATGAAGCTCCCTTCCGGCAGCGGTCTGGCTGCACTTCTGACAACCAGAAGTGTGACTTCCAACTTGACGCCAGATGCGCCGCAGCGAACGGGCAAACAGTGATGACAATTTCTACAGCGAAAGCATTCTCCCCTGAGGCTGCGATCGTCGGAGCGGGGCTGTCAGGCCTGACGTGTGCTCGAGAACTCGCGAAAGCTGGACTTGTCGTGAACGTGTTCGATAAGGGGCGAAGACCGGGTGGTCGAATGTCGACGCGTGGCCTTGATCGGGATTTATCGTTCGATCATGGTTGTCAGTATTTTTCCGCTGACGCACCCGGATTTATGACGGAAGTTGATGCTTGGGTTGAAGCCGGTGTCGTGTCGATCTGGAAGGGGCACGTGGTGGAATGGCGACAAGGCGACTTCACCGAGAATCCGATGACACGTCCACGATACGTCGGCACGCCCGGAATGGCTTCGATTTGCGGACATCTGGCAACGGGACTGAATGTTCGCTCCGATGTGGAAGTATTTGAGGTTCGTCGTCTCGACAACAAATGGCACTTGTTAGATGAGGCCGGAGACTTAATCGGGCGATCCGATGCCTTGATCGTTGCAACGCCGCCAGGCCAAGTACGGAAACTCGTGACTCATTCGGCATTGCTTGCGACAGCTACAGAAAACGTGCGAATGTCGCCCTGCTGGACTGTCATGATGGCGTTTAATGAACGTGTCGACTTCCCTAGCGACGGTGCAATTCTTCATGATTCGCCACTGTGCTGGTTCGCGAGGAACAGCAGCAAGCCAATGCGATCTCAATCGCATGACTGTTGGGTTGTTCAGGCCAGTGCCGACTGGTCCGCCGAGCACATTGAGGCAGAGAAACACTCCGTGGCCACTCGCATCGCCGATCAATTCCGCGGATTGGTTGGCAGCTCCTTAAAACCCGTGCATCTCAGCGCTCACCGATGGCGATACGCAACCCCGACGCAACCACTTGATTCTGGCTGCGTGTTTGATGACACACTGAACATCGGCCTGTGTGGGGACTGGTGTCTTGGAAATCGTGTCGAGGCTGCATTTCTAAGCGGTACCGCCGCCGCAGATCGGCTGCTGCAGCTAATGGCAAACGGACGGCTGTGATCCAGTCGTGGGAAACAGCGATCAATCACGCGGCGTGGGCAATTTCAATATCACGACAACGCCGGTGAATGCGAACGTCGTGATAATTAGTGAAGGAACCAATGCAAGATGTGTCAAGTAAATTGAAAAACCAACAGCGATAAGCACGGCGGAAATCGCCTTGGCCTTCACATCGCTTCTTACACCGCCTCTGACTTGCCAGTCCACCAAGATTGGGCCGAAGAGTCTTGATCTGAGAAGTCTGTCGTTGAGCCTCGGATTCGAACGCACAAGGAAGTAGCTCGTAAGCAGCAGGAAAGGAGTCGTCGGTAGCCCTGGAAGAATCACCCCCGCAATGGCCAACGCAAAGAAACCGCCGGCTACCAGTAGATAAAGCGCACGTCGCAGACCGGACACAGATGGAGCTTTCGTCACTCCGGATCGAGCGGTGATGTGTTTTTGTGCAGAGTAATCATCAGACAAATCTATGCTTAGCTCGGCTCTTTCGGTGGTCTTCATCGAGTTCACGATTTCAGCTTGAGTAATTCGTCACATTGCGTGTGGACATCGCGGAACTGCTGAATTGACGAACGAGAAAGCAGGGTCAAATCGTACGCCAGAAACATTCGGCGGAGCGTCCTAGCGGATTCTGAGCTTTCAATAACCTGAGGCAGACAATCTTCCGGTCATCGCAGACCAACCACTGTCCGACGATCGGAAAGCCTCCGAATCCTTTGCTCCCCGCAACACCCGATTTTTGCAACAAAGGCAAACTGCCGCCTCCCGCGCCAATAAAGAGCAACCTCGCCGAATTGTGTTGCACTTTGTTTCGTTTGAGATCTCGCACGCGAATGTCCCAGCCGCTGGAACCTTGTTGAATTCCCGCCACGCGATGGCTGGCGGCGACCGCACAACCGTCCTGAGCCGCCAGCCAGCGGATGAGTTTTCGGGAAAGAGATTCAAAGTTCGCGTCAGTACCGTCATCTATTCGCGTTGCGGCGATCGGTTCATCATCCCGCCCTTTGATCAACAACGGAGCCCAGCCCCTCACTTCGTCTCTGTCCGTGAAGAATTCCATCTTGTCGAAGAAGTGATGAGCCGACATGGCGGCGTGCCGATCTCGCAGGAATTCGACCTGTGATGGCCCGTGAACGAAGCTGATCTGCGGCACGGGATTGATGGAATCCCTCGGCGAATCGATCATTCCTTCTGAGACGGCGAAGGCCCAGAATTGCCGTGACTTTTCAAACTGGTCGTAAATCGCAATCGCGTTGGAAACGTCGACGGCACCGTCTTCATTTCGGTTCAGCGTGTAGCTCAGCTCACAGATTCCGGCATGCCCCGTACCCGCATTGTTCCAAGCGTTCGAGCTTTCCTGAGCAAGTTCGGCTGAAACCTCATACACCTGAATTTTCAGATCGGGCTGTAGGCATTTGAGCATCGAGCCGAGATTGGCCGACATAATGCTACTGCCGATCAAGATTACGTCCGGGTTATCGATGTCCATGGACCAAATTGTCTTTGTTCAGTGCAATTTCTTAGCGAAGCCCACGCGGCGAAGAATGAATAGAATTTCAATCGTGTTTGATTGTAGAACGGTCATCCACCACTTCCAGACGATAAAAGGTGTCGAGTAAACGACCTGCGGTCACAATGACAATGATTCCGTCGGTTTCCAGAATCGCTCCCAGCGGCTTCTCAGAAACTGATTCTGCAATCTGACCGTAATTGCAAGATTTCGCTTAGCAGCGTCATCAGTCCTCGGAACAGGGGGCACAGTGGCCACTGCGATGAATCCTTCTCAAGGCCAGAACGCGACTTGAAGCAGGGTGGACTTCAGATTTTCAAAGCTACGCAGTCACTGGCTGGCAGCTCTGCTCAACCTGCTGTGCCAACGATAGATAGTCTGGTCGGTCAGACGCGTGGTCGTGTCGAAAACCGCCGAGAATCTGCCCACGGTGATACAGGTACACGCCGGGCATTTGAAAGCTGTTCCCACGAACTGCCCCCCGACCGTGACCGTGTAGGAAGCCTGCCACGAAACCGCGAACCCAGATGCGAAGACCGAACAATTGCGAGAAGCCACCAAGATCCAGTCCGAACAGACGGTACAGTCGACAGTCCGGATCTGAAAATCGTGGCAGGTCCTGCAGGCCATATTGTTCAAAGAACCTGTCATCGTCTTCAGATTCACTGCCCAAATGTACAAACACGATTCCTGTACCGGACTCTTCGATCTGTTTGCGTTGCGTTGAAATGTCAGTCAGGGCTTCTCGACAAAACGTACAGCCAGAGTGTCGCAAAAACACCACCAGCTGCGGCGCGTCATTCGCCAGATCATTCAGGTAGCATCCGGTGTTCGCTTTAATGTCACGTAGCGGATCGTCCGCTTCCGGCATTTCGTAAGCCGATCCGACGGCGTGGTAAGAACGTACGGTGCTCCAGAGAATCACAGCGAATGGAATCCACCAAATCAGGTCGTTTGTCAGAATAATCCAACCCATACGTGCCGGCAGTGAGCCGTTGGCAACAGCGACGAGAAATCCGATTGGGCCGAATACTTTTCCCAGCAAGCCCACAAGCGTGACGGCCCAGTGTCGGTACGGATCATACGACGCGATGATGTAACCCACGCCGTAAACGCCAACGATCATGCCGATGCACTGCCAAAGCTGAGAAACAGCTGGCGTAGGAGTGATACCAACAAAAGTCAGCAAAGCACTGGGCGCAAGAACGCACAGCATTCCCCACAGCAGGTTATACACGCCAGCCGCGAACAGGGTCTGCTTCATCCACGGTTGAGCATCGTAGTCAGTGTTCATTAGTGAATTCCGAAGACACAATTTAGAACAGCGTCGTAAAAGTGGATTCGAACGGCCGCGCCACTTCCGCCAACTTGTCAAGGGCGGACAATTGCAATTGTCGAACGCGTTCTTTGCTTAATCCCAGTTGGGCTCCAAGTTCCCTCAGCGTGCTGGCTTGTCCTGACTCATTAAGTCCAAACCGTCCGCGAATAATAATCCGCTCGCGCTCGTCCAAAACATCATCCAGCCGTTCCAGAATCGCTTCGGCAGCAACGAGAACTTCGACCGCCGATGGGCCGGTGTCATCTGACGAGTCAACGGCAATGGCCTCCACGGCGTCTGTCGCGTGATGTTCTCGAGATCGTCGCTTTGATGCCCGCTCAACAAAACGGTAAATGTGTCGCTGTATGGCGTGAGTTGCGTAGGTGCTGAAGCGATAGCCCCTCGCAAAGTCAAATTTATCAATGGCATTTAGGAGAATCCCATTTGCTTCGCCGACGAATTCATCAAAGTCGTCCAGAGTTGAGGAGAGCTTGCGGCAGACCGACATCACCAGTCGCATGTTCGCTCGAGCAATATCTTCACGAGTCTCCTGAGCTCCCTGTAAGAGTCGCTCAATTTCCGCAACTGTTTTCTTCGGGCGTTTTCCCGATAAAGTGACCCGTAGTGCGTTCGCCCGGAAGCGAAGAAAATTTAGGCGTCTGAAAAGAAACTGCTCACCTTCAAAAGTCAGGATTCGGCTTTCTTCGATCGCCTGAACGAAAGTCGCCGCGGCCTCGCTTCGATCTACCGGTGTGCAGCGGCCATCTTCTGCAGCGTAAAGCTCGATATCGACTGCGTCGAAGTCCAGCTCGCTAGTGGAGTCAAAATGTTCGTTCGGGATGAACTTGATCTCAGGATTGCTCACAAGACGTTGCCTCCTCTAAACCAAGGAACGTCCATCCTTGCGGTTTTAGACAGTTGTACCGGGTTGGCCAGCAGGGACTCAACGAGTCCGGATAAACACAAAACAATGTAGCGAAGCACTGGGTCTATCGCCGGAATGCCCAACTTCAGCGGCCCGGCCGACACCCGGGCGTGCTGTTACAGACAAAATCGGAGATTTTTGATGCGAATTGCAATTATGAGCTGCGAAATCTCCACGCTCAAGTGTGCTCGCCTGTTTTCATCGATTCATCAGGTGAATGTCTTCGAAGCAGTTTCGTATCCTTCGATTTATCCAAACCCACCCTTGCCGCGAAACCAGATCAGCAGCCCGACGGCATCGCGAAACTGCGGCAAATCGTCAGAGTTCATTCCGTAGGGCCCAGCATCGCTCGGCCAAGTGATTGATGCTCGCAACTGTGGTCACAAGCTTTCTATCGTCTAGGACTCGTCGACAAGCGATTCGTAAGACAAAGCATGCACAGGCGGCGACCCCGTGGCCAAACTCATACCCATCAAAAACGAAATTCATCATGACCGGAAAGAAAATGGCCTACCTTGTTGCGGGCGGCGTGTTGACACTCGTCGCATATTTTGGCTGGAAACTGACCTCCAGAAGTGCCTACGAATCAGCCGCGTACTCAGTGATCCAGACGGACGCACCGTTCGAAGTGCGTGAGTATCCCGATTTGATGATGGCAACAACGGAAACGCGATTTGCTTCGCAGGGTAACGATGGCAGTTTCAACAGATTGTTTTCTTATATCAGCGGGGCCAATAAGGATGATCAGAAAGTTGCGATGACGACTCCAGTCTTCATGGACATGGAAACTGACGGCAATCCCGGTCAAATGGGGTTCGTCGTACCTGCATCGGTTGCCGCAGACGGAGCGCCCGAGCCGTCAGACGCGAATGTTCAATTGCGGAGTCGGCGCGGTGGGCGGTTTGCCGTGATCCGTTTCAGCGGTCGACTTGATGCTACGACGCGTGGCGACGCCGAGCAGCGTTTGCGCCTCTGGATGTCAGATCAAAAATTCCGTCCTGACGGCAGTGCCGAATCTGCTGGCTACGATCCACCGTGGACTCCTAGTCCATTTCGCCGTAACGAGGTACTCGTCCGGATAAAATAATCCAGACGTGGCTCAGACCATAATTAACGCCATCTCGTCCAATGTAAGGCGAATTGAATTTTCGAATACCTGCAGTGTCGTCTGTTGTGGACGAAAAATTCGGGAGGGCGGGCGGACCGCCAACGACGTTGGAACGTTCCGTTCCGGAATGTCAGATGCATCTATCGACTTACCCGAAGTGAACGTTTTTGTCTCTCCGAGACTTGCAGGTCTGCACGGATGAGTGCAACCTCCTCCAAACGCCGCTACCAACGGATGCACTCAGGCTTAACTTGAAAGGCATTTGGCCGCTCGCACTTTTTCATTCTGCCGAGTACGCTAATGAAACATATTGTTCCCACGGAGTTCATTCTCATGCCGCACGAAAAATCTCGGCGCATCGATCGGCGTAGCCTCCTGAAAACCGCGGCTGCGGGCGCGGTTTTCGCAGGCAGTGAAACGGCTTCGGCCGATTCTCAGCAACGCGCAGAAAACCCCATCAGCGCAGAAAACCAGCGGCCCGGTACAACCGATTGGCAACTGACACGCGTGCGCCCCAACGAAGGCCGGTTTCGTACGTCGTTAATCGAAGGCTACTGCTCTCATCAATCGATTGCTGCGGGAGACACGCTTCAGGTCTTCGTCAGCACGCAGCCCGCCCGGAAATTCCGGTTGGACATCTATCGCATGGGGTACTATGGCGGCGCGGGCGGCTGTTATCAAGCAACATTCGGACCGGTTGCAGGAGCGCCGCAGCCAACGCCCGAGATCGGGCCTGATCCCGGTCGTCTGCGCGAATGCCAGTGGAAGTCTTCCGTTGACATTCGTATTCCCGACAACTGGGTCAGCGGCGTCTATTTGGGGAAGCTCACCACGATCCCCGAATCGTCCGACGAACCGTACTGGCAAAGTTACGTCATCTTTATTGTGCGAGATTCCCGCAGGGCTGACTTTCTGCTGCAATGCAGTGACAACACTTGGCAGGCGTATAACCGCTGGCCCGCCAACGAATCCCTCTACACGCATCCGGATGGAGCACATGCTCCCGGCGTCGCCGTCAGTTTTGACCGACCGTACGGAATGTACACTCAGATCTTCGAACATCCACTGTCGATTGGATCCGGTGAGTTCCTGTTGTGGGAGTATCCTTTGTGCTACTGGATGGAGCAACACGGTTACGATGTCACATACGGATCGAATCGAGACACCTGCGACGCTGCTTTCATTCAGCGCTGCACTGCATTCATCAGCGTGGGCCACGATGAGTACTGGGATCAGGAACAGTACAAGGCCGTTGAAACAGCACTGAACGGTGGCACTCATTTGCTTTGGCTGTGCGGTAATTCCGTCTTCATCGACAGTCCGTTTCGAGATTCCTCCAGCGGTCAGCCGGGGCGAATCATTTCCAGAGCCGGTTGCTACGGCGAACTTCGTGTCGATGAAGTTGAATCGTATTCCTCCTTGTTTGCCGGACTCAAAGCCACAGGGCCGGATGAGCGCAGAATTATGGGCGTCCGTAGCGTGGTGCCGTTTAATGGCGGAGGCGACTGGACGTGTACCAACGAAAAACACTGGCTGTTTGCCGATACGGGAATGAAAAATGGCGACAGCATCCCGGGTCTCGTCGGCTGGGAACACCACGGCGAACCCGACGCCAGCCTTCCCGACATGGAAGTCGTTGCAGCCGGCGGCATCTGGTCTGGTGGAACTCGTCCGGGACGTTACGAAGCTGTCGTCTTTCGCGGGCCAAAAGACAACGTCGTGTTCAACTCGTCCACAATCTTCTGGCCGCAGGGATTAGCTGCTCCACCGGGACACATCATCCCGTGGTCACACTACAGTCGCCCGCATGGTCCTGACGCTCGTGTTCAACAGATGATGAAGAATATCCTGAACGCAACGATCAGTCGAACAGAAGCTTAGCGAGGCTCAAAACGGGTCGGGAGACCTAACCCGTAAGGTCAGAAAAAAAACTCGACCGAACTGAAAATTGCGGCCTGCACAGGGTTTCCGCCGCTTAACAGACAAAAGTCCTGAATGGCAACACCAGTGCGGTGGATCGTCATCAACTTGATGAGTATTTCGCCGCAATTCGCACTGCGGAGTCTGATCTGTCAGACCTTACCGGCCGGACGCGAATACTGTTAAACCTCATTCTTCTGATGATGCCGACCGATTCTTCACGCATCATCACAATTGTGATTCAGAATCGTGGCGTTGTGCCCACAATCGTACAGCGGCCAGCCGTCTCACAAACTCATTCGTAATTCAACAAGGTCAAAAACCGCTCCTTGACTGAACGGGATGACGGACCGGATTGTCCGGTAAGGCTCTGGCATCATCCGACTCGCCGTCGGCTAGGATCTCATCCTGAATGGTCGATAAACACATGAGAATCAAATGAAGAGTTACGGTGAGTCGGGCGGATCCGTCAGGTTGATTTTCTTCGGGACGTCATCCATCCCGCAATACTGGTGTTGGATGCTCGTTTCGCGCACGGTCACGGTGCGGAAGCCAGAGGGATCTTTGCCAAGTGGTCGGCCGACCGGGCCAGTGGTGATCATTTCCATCGCTCCGGCTCGACCGTAGGCATTGCGGTGGTAATGGCCTGCAAAGACGGCTCGGACATCCGCCTGTTTCAATTGCTCAAGCAGCGGAATTCGTCGAGCCAGCGGAATGTTGAAGTACTGATCTGGCTCATCTTCCTTTGTCAGAAACAGCGGGTGATGTTGAAACAGTAAAATGTGTTTGGCTTGGGCTTTTTGGGCGGTGGCGAGTTGCTGGTCCAGCCACTTTTGCTGAGCGTCCAGAATTTCAGGCGCGCCCGTCGGATCTTTCAATACGCTGGAATTCAGGACCACGTTACAGACTCCTCCAACCCAAAACGCAAAATAATCGTCGCCGAAGTTTTGCTTGTAGGTGGCGATGGATTTTGCTGTTGGCCGATTTCCAATGTCATGATTTCCACAGACGCAGACCAGCGGGATGTCCTCGTGGATCGCTGAAAAATCCTGTTTGTACTGTTTCACTTGAGCGCCGTAACGAGCGTGTTCAGGAGTCGCGTGGGTCAGGTCGCCGCAAACAATCACATATCGAGGCCGCAGGCGATTAATGTGCTCCACAGCCCGCTGCGACAGGGTCGCTTCCTTTTCAAAGCCCTTGTTGCCAGTGAACAGTCCATATTGAGTGTCGGCGAGTTGCAGAAAGAAGTACGGCCCCTGCCAAGTTTGTTGTGTCTTTGCGTCGAACGGCCGAAACGTGTGACTGCGGGCCTGAGTAAATCGTCCGTTCGCATCGCGCGGCAATTCATCAGCCTGACTCGCGGATGATCCAAGGATCGTCGCCGCGGCCAGTAGGCCGGAAAGAATCTGATGTGTTGACATGAAACAACTGCTTCGAAGCTTAAGGAGAACGGGGTCAACCTCGGGCAAACCCGCCCCTCTGTGACGACCGGCGATGGAAAATAGCTTCTCTCGACCGATCGGCCATCGTAATCCGACTGCACACCATATCCTCGACATTTGACATGGGGATGGTCGCGATGACATTCTCCGGATCTGTGTGGTCTGAGCGAGAACTGCGATTTTGGAGTCGACCAACCTACTACCATAAGGAAGCCTGTGACACTTTATGCCCTGCGTCGCCCAGTGTCACCTGTGTCACCTGTGTGCTCCACTGAACGCTAATCCGGAGCCATTTGCGTAGAGATCGTCACGTTTTGACTCAGACGCACTCACGAGACGTCATGTGGTCTCACGCCTGGGCGGCGGGAACATTCTGAATTAAAATCTTCGTTGCAAGAAATTGGATTCTTGGATCGGGGTGTGCGATGCAAACCTGCAGCCGTACCTGAGTCACTCCACAACACCAACGGTTGTCTTTTGGGAAATCATTATTCACTCTGGCAGCCAAGTGATGATGACCTCATCTGCCAACATTTTCCCGCTGGGGCAGCATCCGTCGCGATTGAACTGCACGTGCAAACCTCGAATTTTGATGTGCAACGATTCGCGTTTATACAGATCTCGCCCGGCGATCAGATCGATCCACCTCAGCCGAGCATGACCAGCGAGATCTCCCACAATTTCATAAGAGTTAGGCCGCTGCCACATGATTTTGCGAAGTCGGGGCATGACCGTCGCGTCACCCTGTTTTGCAGCCGCTACAAGTTCATCCAGTGACATCTCAGCGACTTCTACGGGAGAGCCCGCAGTTGCTGTCTCGATGTCAGGCGACGCTTCGTTGACGGCTTTCTGTTGAGGGTCAACCGGCTCTGCCACGGTCGATCGTTGGGTCGGCACCGTCGTTTTGCGGGCCGACGGGTTCGCATCTTTCTGTATGGCTATGGTGCAATTAGAGAGATGCCCCCCCCAAACGGGGGACATTGAGTTACTTATATCCGTTCATCGCCTGACAACGAGGCACCAACGCAGATCCAACTTCACGTGTGAAACCCCAACCCCAATGCACTGCCATCGCAACAGGTGTCACTGATTTGTCACTGATTCGGAATTCCACAAAAAAAGACCTAAAGCAGTAATTGCTCCAAGTCTTTGTGGTTGTTTGGTTTACGTTCGAGCAATTTCGCTCGAAAGATTAACCCGACCAGGACTTGAACCTGGAATAACAGAATCAAAATCTGTTGTGTTACCGATTACACTATCGGGTTACGGTGTCTTTACTAGATGCCGGATATTAGAGCGATGCTGAACCTGCGGCAAGACATGATCTTGTGGAACTTCGCGAATGAGAATTCCGCTGCGATGCGGCGGAATTTGATGCGATAGGATCCTCAGTCGTTTCGTAGCTTTGAGCCCATTTCTGTCAGCTTCAGACGAATCTCGTTCAGAGATGTCACGCCGAAGTTGCGGCTGGAAAGCAGCTCGTCCGGGGTGCGTGCGACCAGCTGGCCGATCGTTTGAATTCCTAGACGATTCATGCACTTTCGGGACCGCACGGACAGGTTCAAATCGCCAATCGGACGATTCAACAGTGCCTGTTCTTCTGCAGACAAGTTTTGGTCAGCAAAGTTGTCTCGCTGATGAACGCGATGCAGATTCAAGCCGATTCTTAGGCCGTGAGCCGACAGTAGTTCGCGGATTTCCAGCAGGCTTGTTTCGCCAAAGTTTTTGCCTGCTAAAAGCTCCTGTTCGCTGATTTCTGTCAAATCGCCGAGCGTCATGATGTCCATGGCGGCGAGGCAGTTGCGGCTGCGGACCGACAATTCGAAATCGGTGACCGGACGTCCCAACAGCTGCTTCATGCGCGCTTCTTGGCGGGCTTGGTCTTCGTCGTAGTACATGTCCTGAGTGGCTTCGATGTCCTTCAGGTACAAGATCGCGCGTTCGTGATTCGGATCGTATTCGACGATGCGCTTGAAGCAGAACGCTGCCTGCTGATAGCTTTCGCGATCTTCGTACAGCAGTCCGAGATTCAGCAACGCACCGATGAAGTACGGAGGCCGTGACAAACTGCGTTCGTAGTAACGAATCGCTTCTTCGTCGTTGCCACGCAATGAATTTTCTGCGGCTAGCCAAAACAGAGCCCGCGCGTGATGCGGGTCCATGTCCACAGCTCGCTCAAAATATTCAACGGCTGTCAGAGCGTCACCACGATCACCCCAGATACATCCCATCTGGAACGAATATTCCGCTCGACTGGCAGCTGATGCCGCCACACTTCGCAGCATCTGCTCAGCCGCATCAATCCCCCCAGACGCACGAATGGCACCAGCCTGTCGCAAGGTGGCGTCGATCTTGTCGTAGCCGTTGTTGCCGGCGGCTTCAAAGCGCTGGGCCGCTTCTGCGTGATGGCCCAATGATGTGAGTGCCTGAGCGTGAAAGTAGATTGCGACTCCATCGCTGGTGACTTGCTTGAGCAACGCGTCTGCCTGTTTGTGTCGAGACAGCAGATAAGACGCGACGCCAGCTCGAGCCAGCACAGACTCCGACTCTTCCCCAGCCTGAATCTTCTGATTCAATTCAGTCAGCCCCTGACGCACTTCTGTCGCCTGTTGGCTGACCAGTGCGTTTCGAAGAGCTTCGACCTGATCAACAGTTAAACTACTGCTAAGGCTAAGTAACTCAGATACATTCACAACGTTTGCTACTGACACAGACGTCTTTTCCTTGGGTTCGGGGAGACTTAGCGGATTTCAAGCGACGATTCGACACATCGCTGCATTTTCTGAAACCCTTGAGTTTATCGCAAAGATGGACTTGACACAAACAACACAGAAACATTCTCGCCCTGCGGCCAGAAAAACACGGCTGATTGTCCAATTTTTGGGCGTGGAGTAGTGATTTCACTGGTGAAATCACGTCAGGGAGCGAATCCGAATCGTGAGACACCGCTCGAAATCCCCACCAGCAGCCTACTCGTCTTCCTCGGGTTCCTCATTCAGATCGATGCCATATTTTTTCCACAGCCTGTTTTCCCATTCCGTGCCGGCAGGGCCATCCAGTTGCTGCTGCATCACTCCCAGAATCGGGCTGTCTCGGAAAGCAAACTTCTGGCCTTCGAGAGCGAACTTTTCGCGCAACGCGTCTTCGCCGATTTCCGCAGTTGGAAATCGGTTGGTCACCTGCACGAGGTAGTATTTCGAAAAATCGAAGTTCGGCACGACGCCAACTTCTTCGTCGTTCATGTCTTCGAAGATGGCTTCCATAAACTGTTCGCCAACCTGTTCCAAGTTGCCTCCAATCGAATCATCGAAGGTGATGGGCGACAGACTGGCTTGCGACCGTTGAAAATTGTTCGGGGCGGCCGACGATGTTCGCAGCCATGCGAACGGACGCGACCGGCGGACCGCTAATGCGGGACCATCGTCTTTGCCGTTCACAGTTTGGTCTGTCAGGGCAGCGATCATGTCTTGGCGATCGTCGCCTTCTTGGGCAGCAGCGTCACGGACGATTTTCGCCAGCTGTTCGCCGCGTGCTGTGAGCAGTTCACGAGCAGCGCGGCGTTTGAATGCCAGCACAACTTCTTCTCGCACACCTTCGTCTGTCAGCTTAGGCACATGCGATACAGAAAAGTCTGTCGCCCAGTATACGTAATGACTGGTGCTGCCATCCTGACTGGCTGCCGCACGGTCTGCGACACGCACGAAGTACAGCTGAGCATCGTCGTTTTGTTCTTCGCCAGAAAACGAACGATACACGACAGACGCAACGCTGGGAGACTGAGCGGCCATCATGGGATTGGCCACAGGCTCCGTCGCTTTGCCAATCAGATATTCTTCGCTGCGGTACAGCTCAAAGTCGTTCAGCAGTGGAGTTTGAACGTACGAGAAGCCGTTCTTGTCGGCGAAAGACTTCAGCTTGGCATCGAGCTGAGCGTTGAACGGCTGCATCGACTTGCGAAGTTCTTTCAACGCAGCCTGTTGTTTAGGATTGTCATAGCTGTACTTCGTGGAATCCTGTTCAATCAACGAGAAGCGGTGAGACGCTCGCTCACTGGCCAGTGTTTCCATGGCTTTGCGAGCGGCCTGCAACTTTTCTGCCACCAAAGCCGCCACTTTTTGGCGAGTCAATTCATCACGAATTTCTTGCTTCAGCTCATCGTCCAGCGGGCGATACTCGTATTGAATTTCCGGTGGCTTTGTGGCGTCCGTCGTATCGCCGACAGGCACATTCGGAATCGTCAGAGTCGGTGCTTGAGCAGCCACTGGCGTGTCTGCAGTAGCCGGTTCTGCGGGCTCGTCTGCGGGCTCGTCTGCGGGCTCGTCTTGTGGAGTAGGCGTGTTTGTTTCCGTTTCTGGAGTCGCGTCTTCAGGCGGCTTTTCTGCCGCTGCTTTGTCTTCCACAGGCGGTTCCAAGGGTTCCGGTTTCGGAGCGTCTTCCGACGGAGGTTCCGGTTTCTTTTCTGCGGCAGCGGGTTTGTCTTCCGACGCAGGTGCCTCTGCGGCAGCGGGCTGCTCTTCTGGCTTCATTTCAGGCTTTGCTTCGCCTTCAGGCTTCGTTTCCGCTTTCGCCTCGTCCGCTGGCTCGTCTTCAACCGGCTTCGGGAAGTCCGGCAGGACGGGTGTCCGAATCATCGGAGTCTCTTTTTTCTCATCGTAGAACTTCTGAATTTCTTCATCCGTGACTTCCGGGAGACCGGCTTCCAGAGTCTTGGTGTTCAGTTCGACATAAGCCAACTGGGCTCGAAACCGTCGCTGAAATCCGGGACTTCCCGGTTCAATCTGGCTGGGTAGTTTTGTCTTGAATTCTGCGAACAACGCTTCCACTTCCCCATCGGTCGGCTCAGCCACCTGATCAAGGAAGTCGTCGACATCAAGTTCGGCGGTGACCACCTGCTGGCGGACATTCAACCGGCGATAATATTGCCAGTAAACTTCCGGTCCCGGCGGCAGTGTTGAAGTGCGTGTGCGGAGCGTCTGATAGGCCATTCTGGCCTTAATTTCTTCACCCAGAATTTTCTGCAACGCTTCATCGGTCAACGCTCGACCGTTGTAGCTCATCTGATTCCGGACGCTGACGTAGTCTTCGGCCGTCAATTTGTCGGATGTGATCCGCTTCAGGTAGTCGCCCACCATGCGGCTGTCGACCTCGATGCCGAGTTCATCGGCTTCGGCCCGCAGCAATTTTCCGAACAAAACGTCTCGATTGCCGCCGTCGCCGTAGCCGAACAGTGTGGCAAAACGGCCGGTGTTTGGTCCGAATGACGCTTCGGTGGCTCCCACCACAAACTGATTGGCAATTCGTCGCCGAATGTGCAAATCCTGCATTTTTTCTTCTGTGATCACGCCCAGAGACGTGTTCAACATACCATCGCCCTGCACGAATGCGGGCAAAATCAATCCCAAAATCACGCCCAGAGCGGCACCACCCAAGCCCCATTGCAGCCATCGCCCTTGTCCGGCACCGGCAATCCCGAATACGGTTCCTCCCAGCAGCAGGCCCAGCAGCCACAAATTGCTGCCCGGATCACTGAACAGATCCGTCAGAGTAAACAGCAACATGGACAGAATGACCATGACGATCATCATTCCGCCTGAATATTTGCGAAAGAATTTAAAGGGTGAAGCCATTGGTGATGCTCTTGATTTTACCAGGTTTCGGTCCAGCGAATTTGCCTGCCTGGCTTGACAGATCGGGTAAGGAGTCGTATCCCACCCACGAAATCGTTGTATTTTACGTAACGCAAAACTTGATTATCTTAGCTAGACAAACGGCTTCAGCGTTTCGGAAGCCGGGGATTTTAGCCACCGTTGAAAATGAAACAAGGTTAACCCAATCCTTGGGTTACGTCGTCAATCGGTCTTGTGACGAGCAGACGACGCACACGTTGACATCAATTCGAACCTACAGCCGTTCCGGAGCCATAATGTCCAGGATTTTGATCATTGCCGAAAAACCGAGCGTCGCGACGGATCTCGCTCGAGTGCTGGGCAAGCTTCCCGGAATTGGCAAGTTTACTAAGCAAAAAGACTACTTTGAGAACGACAAGGCCTATATTTCTTCGGCCGTCGGGCACCTTGTGGAACTCAAAATGCCGCTGACTCCAGAAGGCAAAAAGCTGCCCTGGAGTATGAAGCACCTGCCCGTCATTCCCACCAATTTCGAACTGCAGCCCATCGAACGCAACGAAGCCCGGTTTAATCTACTGGTGCGGTTGCTGAAGAAAAAAGACGTCGACACCGTGGTCAATGCCTGCGATGCGGGGCGTGAAGGGGAATTGATCTTTCGGTACGTCCTGCAATTGGCAGACATCACCAAACCGCTAGACATTAAGCGGATGTGGATGCAGTCCATGACCGACGGCGCGATTAATAAAGCGTGGGCTGAATTGCGCCCCGATAGTGAGATGCAGAATCTGAGCGACGCGGCCATGTGCCGGTCGGAAAGCGACTGGCTGATTGGACTGAACGGAACGCGGGCGCTAACAGCCTTCAATTCACGCAATGGCGGCTTTAACGTCACAACGGCCGGCCGCGTTCAAACGCCGACGCTGGCGATATTGGCTGAGCGAGAACGAGTGATCCGGGCGTTTGTGTCGGAAGCGTATTGGGAAATTCACGGAAAATTTGGCGTCGAAAAAGGCGAATACGCGGGCCGTTGGTTTCGCGAAGACTTCCAAAAGGACGACGAAAATAATCAGAAAAAGCCCGAACGAATTTGGTCCCAAGCAGAAGCCGATGCCGTCGTAGCTCGCTGCGAAGGCAAACCGGGCGTTGTCGAAGAAACCAAGAAGCCTCAAAAACAAGCCCCCGAACGACTGTTCGACCTCACCAGTCTGCAGCGAGAAGCCGGCAGCAAGCACGGCTTCAGCGCTCAACGAACCCTGCAGCTGGCTCAGGCGTTGTACGACAAACACAAGCTGCTGACCTATCCGCGTACCGATTCGCGTTACCTGCCAGAAGACTACGTCGATCCGGTGAAAGAAACGGTCGCTCAGTTCGCCGCCGCCAAAGGCAATCCGAACTTGGACAAAGGCTTTCCCGGCTACGCACAATGGGTGATCGACAATAACGCCATCACGCCCACCAAACGCATCTTTGACACCAAGAAAGTCAGCGATCACTTTGCCATCATCCCCACCGGCAATCTGCCCACGGCCAAATTGGATGATGCCGCCCGAAAACTGTACGAACTCGTTCTGCGACGCTTTTTGGCGATCTTCTATCCGCACGCCGAATACGAACTCACCAGCCGCGTCACGCGAATCGGCGAAGACACCTTTAAGACGGACGGTCGCGTGCTGGTCGTGCCAGGTTGGTTGACCGTCTACGGTCGCAAGCCGGGTGTGGCCGGAGAAAAGGACGAATTGGTCGGCGCAACAGACGGCGAAGCCGCCCAGCCAGGATCGATTGAATCACAGGAAAAGGAAACCAAGCCACCCGCGCGGTACAACGATTCCAGCCTGCTGTCCGCCATGGAAACCGCCGGCAAGCGTGTTGAAGACGAAGAGCTGCGAGAAGCCATGAGCGACCGCGGCTTGGGAACTCCGGCCACCCGCGCTAACATTATCGAAGGCCTGATTCGCCAGAAATATTTGTTCCGCCACGAACAAAACTATCGCGATCTTGTCGTGTCGAACAAAGGCTTGGCCTTGTTCGAACAGCTAGAAACGATCGGCATCGACACGCTGCAGTCACCCGAAATGACGGGGGAATGGGAACACAAGCTGAAACTGATCGAAAAGGGACAACTGAACCGCCAAGATTTCATGGAAGAAATCAAGGATCAAGCCAAAGACATCGTCGGTCAGGTACAGTCGCACACGGCGGAACTGGTGAATCGCGTGTTCCCGGACCTAGCAGCCAAGTGCCCCGAATGCGGTGGCGAATCGATGAATCAGACGGACGGTGTGTTTGAATGTAAGAATCCGGAATGCAGTTTCCGCTTGAAAAAGCACATCGCCAGTCACGAAATTACTGAAGCTGAAGCGAAACAGTTGATCACCAATCTGCAGGTGGGCCCGATCGACACCTTCAAAAATCGCTTTGGTGCACAGTTTTCGGCGGAACTCGTCCTAGAAAAACCAAAGAAGGCGTGGAAGGTGAGCTTCGTCTTCGAAGGCGATTCCGAACGCGAAGAAGAACTCAAAGGCCTGTCGGACGATCAGCTATTGTGTGAATGCCCGATCACGGATGGGGCCGCAGAATTGGTCAAAGTGTATGAGACAGAAAAAGCTTATCTGGCCCCCGGCATGGCGCTCAAAAAAGACGAACGCGGCGTGCGCCTCAGCAAAACAATTCTGCAAAAAGACATCGATTCGCAGCAGGCGTTTAAGCTGTTTATGGAAGGCAAAACTGACCTGCTGCCCGACTTCGTTTCGAAGAAAAAGAACCGCAAGTTTGCCGCCCACCTGACACTCGATCGAGAAACCGGCAAGATCGGTTTCGAATTCGCACCGCAGAAAAAGAAAGCCGCCAAAAAGAAAGTGTCGAAGAAGGACACGGAGACGGAGACGGAAACCGACACGGGTGAAGAAGCAGAGACCGAATCGGCTCCTAAGAAAAAAGCGGCCGCCAAAAAGAAGGCTGCTAAGAAAACCACAAAGAAGAAGACCGCCAAAAAGAAGGCGACAAAAAAGAAACCAATCGACGACGAGTAGCACGAAACGGGGTCGCGTCGTGCAGAAACACGTCTCCACCGATGCGAACAAGCTGTCGACGAAATTGACAGCTTGATGAAATCGGCGGGGACGGGGAAACGAGGTGACAATATGAATCGCAATCGAAAGCCCGTCGTATTGTGGCTTGCGCTGTGGGGGACACTGTGCTGTTTTTGTGCGGCTCAGGATGCTGACCAAGCGGCCGTGGAACGTGGTTCAAAAACGGCCAAAGGTGGATTTCAGAACGAAGACGAAATCCGGGACAAGTTCAACAATTGGAAGTCAGACGCGGATGCTCAGGCTTGGCTAGCGGCGCTGAATTACATGCCCTGCGACATTCAGAATCTGACTGCCGCCAAGCCCACTGGCAGTGTGAAGGCGGACGTTGAAGTCACCATCAAGACGGAGTCCGGCACTAAGATTGAACGGATTTCGATCAAGCTGGTTAGCAGCAGCACGGGCTTTAACCAGATTGACAAACGCTGGCTGTCGACGTACGCCGAAATGTGGAACATGCCCGCAGACGTTGTGGCAGCACTGCAGCTGTTCGTGGGCGAAACGCCACCGCATCCCGGCAGTCGCGACGATCGGCGGATGTACCTGAATGAACTGCCCGTGAAGACTCAACAGGCGGTGTTGGATTTCTTCTCAACACACAAAGACGAAATCGTGTCGGACCTGTTGGGCGGAGACGGCGAGCATGCTGCCGGCTGGTTTATGGTGACATTCAAGGCAACCAAAAAACCAAAATGGCTGATCCGTTCTACCAAGGATGCCGTCAAATTTTTCGGCGAAGGCGACGTCGTGATGACCCGAGCGGGCAACATCAAACTGGGCCGCATTGGTGTCCAACGTAAAGGCGGCGACAACGGTCGCGACACCGCCAAAATGCTGCAATTCAAGATCAACCCCGTTCAACTGTTCGACTGGAAATAGCTTTCACTGCCGCTGTTACCTGCTAATCAACAGCGGCAGTCAATCGTCTCAGCTGTTGGTGAAGATGAATCCGTCTTGGGCGGCGTCGATTAAAATTCTGGAGCCTTCCGGCAAGTGTCCAGACAGGATCTCGTTGGCGAGTGCGTTTTGCAGCCGCTGCTGAATGACACGCTTCAGCGGGCGCGCCCCATACTTCGGGTCGTATCCTTCATTCGCCAGCAGTTGTTTGGCTGCATCGCTGATTTCCAGCTTGTAGCCGTTGTTTTCCAGCTGACGATTCAGGTGCTGCACCTGCAAGTCCACGATCTCACGGATTTCTTCGCGACCCAGCGGATGAAACACAATCACTTCATCGATCCGATTCAGGAACTCAGGCAAAAAGTGTTGCTGCAACGCATCCATGCAACGATTATGAATCTCTTTGTTGTCTGCTTTTTCGACAGACAATTCCATAATCGCCTGGCTGCCGATGTTCGACGTCATCACGATAATGCAGTTACTGAAATCCACGGTTCGCCCTTGGCTGTCCGTCAGTCGACCGTCGTCCAACAGTTGCAATAGAATGTTGAACACGTCGCGGTGAGCTTTCTCTACCTCATCCAGCAAGATCACGCAATACGGATTTCGTCGCACCGCTTCGGTCAGTCGACCACCCTCTTCGTAACCCACATAACCTGGAGGCGCGCCGATCAGGCGTGCGACCGAATGGCGTTCCATGAATTCGCTCATGTCGATCCGAACCATGCTGCGTTCGTCGTCGAACAAAAACCCGGCCAAGGCTTTGCACAGTTCTGTCTTGCCGACACCGGTGGGGCCCAAAAACATGAACGAACCGATCGGCCGATTGGGATCCTGCATACCAGAACGTGATCGGCGAACGGCATTCGAAACCGCTTCGACGGCTTCGTGCTGATTGATCATGCGCTTATGGATTTCTTCTTCCATTCGCAACAGTTTTTCGCGTTCGCCCTGCAGCATGCGCGTCACCGGAATCCCGGTCCACAGACTGACAACGCTGGCGATGTCTTCTGCCGTGACTTCTTCGCATAACAGACGGCTGCCCGGATCGTCGTTGAGCTCGGCGGATTTCCGCTCCATTTCCGCCAGTCGAGCTTCTGATGTTTTCAGCTTTTCGCTGGCCTCGTACGCTTCTTGGTAGTCTGAGTTACTATTTGTTTGTTGAGCTCGGGAAAACGCCTGAGCGGAAACGGTTCTCAGCCGTTCGATGTCTTCGCGCAGTGGCTTCAGTCCAGAAATCGCCGCCTTCTCAGCCTCCCACTGGGCCTTCAGCTGGTTGGTCGATTCTTCGTTTTCGGCGATCTGACGCCGCAGATCCGCTAGGCGTTCCTTGCTGTCGCCGCTGGTTTCTTGTTCCAACGCAGCGGCTTCGATTTGCATGCGTGTCAGTGTGCGCGTGGCTTCGTCGATTTCGGCGGGCATCGAATCGATCTCCATCCGCAACCGGCTGGCCGCTTCGTCGACCAAGTCGATCGCTTTGTCTGGCAGAAATCGGTCGCTGATGTAGCGATCCGAAAGCGTGGCCGCGGCGATGATCGAATCGTCGGTGATGCGCACGCCATGATGAGTTTCGTAGCGTTCCTTTAAGCCTCGCAGAATGGAGATTGTGTCGTCGACGTTCGGTTCTTGGACGACAACTGGTTGAAAGCGGCGTTCGAGGGCTGGATCTTTTTCGATGTACTTGCGGTATTCGTCCAAAGTTGTCGCGCCGACGCAATGCAGTTCGCCGCGTGCCAGCGCGGGCTTCAGCAGATTGGATGCGTCCATTGCACCTTCGCTGTTGCCGGCGCCGACGACGGTGTGGAGTTCGTCGATAAACATAATGATCTGACCGTTCGACGCCTGCACTTCTTTCAGCACTGCCTTCAGTCGGTCTTCGAACTCGCCGCGAAATTTCGCACCGGCCACCAACGCTCCTAAATCCAATGCGAACACGCGCTTGTCTTTTAGGTTTTGAGGAACGTCGCCCAACACAATTCGATGTGCAAGGCCTTCCACAATCGCGGTCTTGCCGACACCCGGTTCGCCGATCAGGACCGGGTTGTTTTTGCGGCGTCGAGACAGCACCTGGATCACTCGACGAATTTCCGTATCGCGGCCGATGACCGGATCGATCTTTCCATCGCGCGCAGCTTGCACCAAGTCGGTGCCGTATTTTTCGAGCACTTGATATTTGTCTTCCGGGCTTTGATCTGTCACCGTTTGTCCTCCACGTACTTCCTTCAATGCCGTCAGAATGTCGGATTCGCTGATGGCATTCAGGTCTAACAACCGTTTCGCGGGGGCGTCCACTTGGGTCAACGCAATCAGCAAATGCTCCGTCGACATGAATTCATCACCCATGCTGCGCGCCTGTTTGTCGGCCGCATTCAGCACTTTCATGGCTTCCGGGCCGGCTGAAGCCGGTTCATTGGCGGAAGATTGAGGCAGCCGCTGCAGTTCGCCATCCACCATCGAATTCAGCTGGCCAAAATTCACGCCGACGCGTTGCAGCAGCGGCTTCATGATGCCTTGGTCTTCGTCCAGCAATGCCTTCAGCAGATGCAGTGGCTGCAGAAAACGATGGTTGTTGTCCTGCGCCAGTTCCTGAGCATGAGCGATCGCTTGGCTGGCTTTGATCGTCAGTTTTTCGGGATTAAATGCCATGCTGATTTCCTGTGAAAAGTCTGTCGGAATGCCGTCAGAACACTGGCGATGCAAACAATGCGCCGGAATGTCCGCGAATCATATTCGCCAGCCGGGCGCAGGAAAGTGGGGTGGGAGAAACAATCGCGCAGCGTGAATGTTGCTGAGAGGTAGTGAGCGATGCGTTGCTGGCGATTGTTAAATCAGCGACTAGCCCGGAGGGCGGCAGCATGTCGCCTTGGGCGCCAGCCCAAGGGTGCGGTCTTCAATGCGTAGCGGCAGGGCGCAAGCCCTCCGGTTTCGTGGCACCGGTCGGCTCGCGCCCTGCCGCTACAAACGGACGTTATTTCGGGACAAGTCCTAAGTGCTTCACGAGGCTCAGGCATGACCTTCGGCTGCCTTCGCGATGGTTCACGAAGGCAGCTTTCCGGTGTCCGCTGTTGTTAGGCCTTCTTTTCGAAGTCGGCGTCGATGATGTCGTCGTCGGCTGAGCCGCCTGCGGTTGCTCCAGCAGTTTCGCCGCCTTCGCCACCACCAGCTTCTGCAGCGGCCTGCATGTGCTTGTACAACGCTTCACTGGCCTGAGCCAACTCGGTCAGAGCCGTTGTAATGGCTGCTGGATCATCGCCTTCCGCCGCTTTATTCACTTTGGCACACGACGCTGTGATCGCTTCTTTGGAAGCATCGTCCAGTTTGTCTTCGTGTTCCTTGAGTGTCTTTTCGGTTTGATGCACCAGCGTTGACGCTTCGTTGCGCGCCTTCGCCAAGGCTTCCTTTTGCTTGTCTTCTTCCGCATGAGCTTCAGCATCTTTCTTCATGCGTTGGATCTCATCATCAGACAGTCCGCTCGACTGCTTGATCTGCACGCTGTGTTCTTTGCCGGTGGCTTTGTCCTTGGCCGAAACGCTGAGGATGCCGTTGACGTCGATGTCGAACTTCACTTCGATCTGCGGAACACCTCGCGGTGCCGGTGGCAAATCGGCGAGGTCGAACTGGTCTAGCAAACGGTTGTCCGAGGCCATCCGCCGTTCCCCCTGAAACACTCGCACAGTCACAGCTGGCTGATTGTCGGCCGCCGTTGAGAACGATTCCGACTTGGTTGTGGGAATCGTGGTGTTGCGTTCCACCAAAGTGGTCATGATGCCGCCTTCGGTTTCAATTCCCAAAGACAGTGGAGTTACGTCCAACAGAACCACGTCCTTGACGTCGCCGGAAATGATACCGCCCTGAATGGCAGCTCCCAACGACACCACTTCGTCTGGATTCACACCTTGATGAGGTTCTTTACCAAAGAGTTCTTTGACCAGTGCCTGCACCTTGGGGACGCGAGTCGAACCGCCGACCAGAACAACTTCAGTGATGTCGGCGGCTTTCAGCTTCGCGTCTTTCATCGCGTTTTCAACTGGACCACGACAACGTTCGACTAATGGATCGATGAGCTTTTCGAACTGGCTGCGAGAAATCGACAGCTGAAGATGCTTAGCACCACTGGCATCGGCCGTGATAAACGGCAGGTTGATGTCTGATGTCTGAGCCGTCGACAATTCCTTTTTGGCTTTTTCTGCGGCTTCCCGCAGACGCTGCAACGCCATGGGATCTTTGCGAAGATCGATGCCGTCGCTCTTCTTAAATTCCGCCGCGATGTGTGAAATCAAAACTTCGTCAAAGTCGTCGCCACCAAGATGCGTATCGCCGTTGGTGCTCAACACTTCAACCAGCTCATCACCGACTTCCAGCACGGAAACGTCGAACGTTCCGCCGCCGAGGTCGAAGACGACGATCTTTTCTTCGCGCTTTTTGTCCAGACCATAGGCCAAGGCTGCGGCCGTTGGTTCGTTGATAATACGAGCGACTTCCAAGCCTGCGATTTGACCGGCGTCTTTGGTGGCCTGTCGTTGAGCGTCGTTGAAGTATGCCGGAACGGTGATGACAGCCTTGTTGACCTTGTGGCCGAGATAGCTTTCTGAAGCTTCCTTGAGCTTTCGCAGAATCAACGCTGAGATTTCCGGTGGAGTGTGCTGTTTGCCATTCACGTTCACCTTCACATAGTCCGTGTCGCCGCCGACGACATCGTAAGGCACAATCTTTTCTTCAGACTGCACTTCGCTGTGACGACGTCCCATAAACCGCTTGATCGAGTAGATCGTGTTGGTGGGATTTGTCACGGCCTGCCGCTTGGCTGGATCGCCAACGAGAGTCTCACCTTTATCAGTGAAGGCGATCACGCTGGGAGTTGTACGGCTGCCTTCCTGATTCGCGATAACTTTGGGTTCGCCACCTTCCATCACAGACACGACTGAGTTTGTTGTGCCGAGGTCGATACCAATGATTTTTTCGCCCGCTGCCATGATTTCACTCCTGAATTTTTATACTGTTTTTGCTCGTTCGAATCACGAGTCTGAAATGTTCGATGTCGCTGTCTTGATGATTTGTGAATCGCTGGCTGAGTTAGATCGCGAAGCACTCTGAATGGTCTCGGCAGGTGCCGCGGACGATCGAACGAGATGCACAAGTCGCGCCGAAACGTCAAGGAAAAATGTAAGTGACTTCTGATAAGACACTTACAGAAATACGTGAAGTGCCATTTGCTGGTATTATCGCCAATCTGGCAGCTTCCTGTCGATCTACCACTTGCCCCACAGGTGTCATTTTGGCCGAAGACCACATGGTGCCAATGTGGCAGTTCGACTGGAATGGATTCGGTTTGGGGGAAACGCAATGGCTGGATCGCACGGGTTTGAATCAACCTTGCAGAACCGATCATCTGCCGCCTTGAATTTGCAAAATTAGGGCAGTACAAGCAGTGGGCGGGAAATTTGACTGCACTCCGACCACTGATTCCCGTCCCACCTCACTGCGGACGAACAAACACGCTCCGCTGTGGCTCAGAACAGAGCCCACGATTAACATCCCCCGGATTCTGGTCCGGAAGTCTGGCGAGATTTACGATGGCAAAGAAAAAGGCGACAACCCCTGTCAAAAAGAAGGTCGCCAAAAAAGCTGCGACTAAAGCTGGTGCCCCCAAAAAGGACAACAGCAAGCCCCCAACAGCTGCAAAGTCAGCCGGTAAGGCGACCGAGAAAGCGGTGGCCACACCAGAACAGGAATTGGCTGCCATCGATCAGCAACTCATCGCATTGCTGAACCAGCGTGTGGAAGTGCACCTGCGAAAGGTGGGCGAGTCTCCCAAACCTCGCGAAGCCGTGTTTGATGTGCAAGACGACATCAAGCTCTGGACATTGCTGGAAACGACCAACGCCGGCCCGATGACTCTGCCCGAACTGAAGTCGATTTTCCGGCCGCTGTTAGGTGCCGGGCGTCAGCGCGTTCGCAGCGAACGCGTGGCCTACTTGGGGCCAGCCTATAGCTTTACTCACTTAGCGGCGATCAATCGATTTGGCGAATCCGCCGACCTCGTTCCGGTCAGCACAATTGCCACTGTGTTTGAAGAAGTGAATCGCGGGCATGTGGACTTCGGTTTGGTACCGATCGAAAACAGCACCGACGGTCGCATCGTGGATACACTGGACATGTTCACCCGATTGCCGCTGCGAATTTGTGGTGAAATTCAGCTGCACGTGCATCACAATCTGCTGGCACGCTGTGATCGCAGTGAAATCACGGAAATCTACAGCAAGCCGCAAGCCTTGTCGCAGTGTCGCGACTGGTTGGCGAAAAACATGTCACACGCTCGACTGATCGAAGTCACCAGCACCTCAACCGCCGCCCAGTTGGCTCGCGATAAGCCAGGTGCTGCCGCAGTGGCCAGCCAGCAGGCAGCCAGTCAGTATGGCATTCAGGTGGTGGCGGATTGCATCGAAGACAATCGCAATAACGTAACGCGATTTGCAATCATCGGATCGTTTTTGGCGGAGCCCACTGGCGACGACCGCACGGCCATTTTGTTGCAGATTCCACACAAACCGGGTTCGCTGTCTGACGCTCTGGAAGTCTTTAAGCGGACGAAAGTGAATCTGACGTGGATCGAATCGTTCCCGTTGAGATCTCCAGAGATCGGCTATTTGTTCTTCCTCGACTTCGAAGGACACGTCACCGATCCTAAGATCAAAAAGACACTCAAGGAACTCGAAGCCATGGCCGACCGCCTCGAAATACTCGGATCTTACCCGCGCAGTGAACCATTGAATTAGCAGGGTGTCGGGAGGTGGACGAGAGCATTTTTGTGCTGCCCTCGTCATTATGCTTCGCGATTCAGTCCCGGCAGGGACGACAGACTTTTGCCGTCGGCGGTAGCCGACGGATTTTGTCCCACTAATGAAACGAGTCCCGGCAGGGACGGCAGCATGTAGCCGTGGGCGCAGCCCGCGGTTTGAGATGCGAGAGAAACAAAGCCCCGACAGGGGCGACAGCCGGTTTCCGATCGCTGCTGTCGGCCCTATCGGGGCTAACTTCCCCTTCGGAATCTTTCCGCAGGCTCGCGCCTGCGGCTATCTGCTGCCACCGCTATCGCGGCTCAACGCGGAACAAAATCGCAACTCAACGATGCTGTCGAAATCCATCTCAATACCTAATTTTTAACATCCCAGACTAACGCCCTGCGGCTTATGGGCATGGCCGAAAGAATTGCCACACCCGAATCAACACTCAGCGGAATCAACGCACACCCGCACACCCGCACACCCGCACACCCGCACAACTGCACAACTGCACAACTGCACAACTGCACGATAGGACTGTTTGTTCATGAGTGATCTCTTCACATCGTCGGAGTTTTTATCGCTGCTGGACGAACTGCAGCAATCGACATGTGATGATTCCGTCGACGCATGGCCACGTCAACAACTGCAGGCGATGGCGAACGCGGGTGTGACGGCGTGGGATGTGCCTGTGGAATGGGGGGGCCTCGATTTTGGCCCGGCCGATCAGGTCGCAGGCTTGCGTTTGCTGGCTTCCCGCTGCTTGGTGTCAACATTCGTGTGGACTCAACGCAGTGCTGCGGTTCGGCGGATCGCCACGTCCGCCAACACGGCCGCCAAGCAACATCTGCTGCCGCGGCTACTGTCTGGAGAAATCTTTGCCACTGTCGGAATTTCGCATCTCACAACATCCGGTCAGCATCTCAAAACGCCATTGGTGGCCGCACAAAAAGATGGCGATGGCTATCTGTTGTCCGGAATTGTGCCGTGGGCCACAAGTGCGACGCAGGCCGATTACCTGATCACGGGCGGGGCCTTGACCAACGGGGATGGGGATGCATCTGGCCAAGAAGTCTTGGTGTGTCTGCCGAGTGACCGCACGGGCATTGACGTGCAACCGCCGCTGGCGTTGATGGGATTGAACGCATCACAAACGGGAGCGATCAAGCTGAACAATGTCCGTGTCGACGCCGTCGATATTTTGCATGGCCCAACGGAAGGCGTGATGCGATCGGGAACCGGCGGAGGTGCCGGATCTGTTGGCACATCGGCGCTGGCGATCGGAGCGGCTTGTGGGTCACT
Organism: Fuerstiella sp.; assembly: GCA_041688835.1. Taxonomy (GTDB): domain Bacteria; phylum Planctomycetota; class Planctomycetia; order Planctomycetales; family Planctomycetaceae; genus Fuerstiella. The sequence goes on along the minus strand of JBDNHJ010000154.1, from coordinate 19,220 downwards.
GCGCCAGTTTGCGAAAGAAGTGGAACGCCGTCCTGAACTGGCGGAATTTGTCGATCCGTTGATGGCAGAATGTAATCGATTGACGGCAGACCTGAACGCCGCCGCACTGGGAACCGCAACAGTCAACGCCGCCGAACAACTCCGCCAAAACGCGAATTCTTTGGTGCTCCGTGCGGCTCAAGCCTGGCTGGCGGCCACCAAAGGAGCTGGCTACGTGGCCGGTCATCCGGCTGAACGAGCTGTGCGGGAGAGCATGTTTTTTCTGGTGTGGTCGTGTCCCGGCCCCGTGCTGGCTGGCAACCTACGCGAACTGTCGTGCGCGTTGCAGTAGATCGTGCGCGTTGCAGTAGATCGTGCGCGTTGGCTGATGTTTGGCCATTGTTGGGCCGTCACACGAAGGCCGACCAGCGCGTTGTTTCCATCAGTGTTTCCAGAGCCAAGCTGCCGACGGTGGACGTGCCGGCGTCGTTCAGGCCGGGAGACCAAACGGTGACCGCACCGTGGCCCGGTGCAATCACTAGGATGCCGCCGCCGACACCGCTTTTGCCCGGCAGTCCGATGCGATACGCGAAGTCTCCACTATTATCATAGTGTCCGCACAACATCATCACGGCATTGATCCGGCGACACGCTTCGCTACCGACCACCTGTTGTCCCGTCATTGGGTCGCAACCGTCGAAGGCCAAAAACAGAGCCGTGCGGGCCAACTGTCGGCAGGTCATTGCGATGGAGCAATGAGCAAAATACGCCTTCAATGTTTCTTCCACAGAGCTCTTCAGATTCCCATAAGATTGCATAAAGTAGGCGAGGGCTCGGTTTCTGGCACCGGCCAGTGATTCTGACGCCGCCACGCTTTGATCCACGGCAATGGTTTCATCGCCCGACAGCATTCTCAACCGCTGCAACAGGTCGGCAATCATCGTGGCGGAACCCAAGCGTTCGACCAGATGATCGGTGACCACGATCGCACCGGCATTGATCAGGGGATTTCTCGGAATTCCGCGTTCGTGTTCGAGCTGCACGATGGAATTGAATGCCGACCCAGACGGCTCACGCCCCACGCGTTGCCACAGCGCATCACCGACAACTCGCAAAGCCATCGACAGCGTGAACACCTTGGAAATACTCTGGATCGAAAACAGCTCATTCGAATCGCCCAAGCAGTAAGACTGGCCATCACCGAGCACCACGGCCATGCCAAACTTTTTGCTGTCGACCGCCGCCAATGCGGGAATGTAGTCCGCAACTTTTCCTCCGCCACGCACTGGATCCGTTGCCAGTTCCACGTCTCTTAAAATTTGCTGCCAGTCCATGTCAGGTTGCTTCATCGTGGCCGGAAGATCAGTCGGCCGGCCTTTTTGTCAGAATCGACAGACGGGATGTGTTAGAAAATGAATGAATGCGGCACCACAGCGGATCGTTTAACCCGACTCGAAGAGAAGGTTTTTGACTGCTGCACTTTGTGCAGCAGTCCTCCTCGCTGAGTCGGGTCAAACGAGGTCAAACGAGGTCAAACGAGGGCTGGGCACTACGTGTCGACGTGTCCTTTGAGAACCAAGCGGCGGGTCATCCAGACTTCCAGCATTAGAAACCCCAGAAACAGCCACAGCAGCAACGCCCAGAGTTCACTGCAAGATTCGTTGCTGTACATACCCTGTTGTAAATCTTCGATCGACTCCATAAACGTCAGCCGGTTATTCACCAGCAATCGTTCTCGATCGTCCGGAGTGATTTCGGCGGGATCGTCTTCTGAGTGATCGTAGTTGACGACGAATGCGTCCAGTGCGGCGGAGTCGGGATCGGTGTTCGGGCTGAGTTCGTAGACGCCCGGGAGTCGCGTGCTGTTGAGGCGCGCCATCCATTCGTCGTCAGCCGCCGTGATGATCGCCGGTTCTGTGGTGCCGAACGGAATTCGAAAGATCATTGCGGCCTGCTGTTCGACGGTCACTTCTGCGGGCAATGTGGTTAACAGTGGTTCACCAAAACTGACGTTGCGAGAAATTCTGGCCGCCGCCATTTGGAATAACGCTTCGTGTAAAAACGGAACGTAGTCGGGTGTTGTCGCCAGCGAATTCCATTGCGTGTCGATGTTGCTGGTCATCAATAGCACGCTGCCTCGCCCACACGACACCTGCAACAACAACGGATCTCCGGATGTCAACGTCGCCAGCGTGACAGGTTTCGAATCGTTGGCCGGAACCGGCGGAGCCTCGTCGGTTGCCGCTGAGGATGCTTCGACCAGCCACCATTGGTCGAACGGAGCTGTCAGCAGTGACGCCCCCTTGCGTTCTCGAAAACGATTCAGCCAGCCCGCTTCGATACTATACGGGGCCATCGTGGTGGCAACGATCGCATCGGGATCGGCCAGCCGCCGACGTTTGAGTTTCAGGTTAGGAAACAGTCCCGTGTTGCCATAGTTTCGTTCGAAAGATTCAGCCGTGTCGTCCGGCCCCAACGCGATCAACACGCCATGGCCAGCGGCGGCGAAGTTTTTGATCGCGGCTGGCATGTCTGTTGGCAGTTCGGCAATGTTGGCCAGCACGATGGCGGCCATATCATCAAGATCGTCGATTGTCAGATCTTTGGCCAACACGGTGCGCGCCACGATCCACGGTGATTTATTTTCGGGTGCCGATAGCGCCAATTCGGCGAAGAGCGTGTTGCGTTTTTGACGATTCGGATTCAGCGAACCTTCGACCAGCAAAACGGGAATGGCGGATTGAACCTGCACGGCGGCAAAGCTGGCATTGTCGACTTCGACGGCGTCATTCGGCAGGCTAACTTGCACGCCAATCATGTTGGTTCCGGGGCTAGAAAACCGCAGCGACCGACTGAACAGAGTTTCCGCCGTTGGCCCCACAGAAATCGTGCTGTCCATGTTGGCCAACCGCTGACCGTTGACCAACACCTGAACCGGCACTTCGACGGTAGCCGTGCTGGCGTTGGAAATGGGAACCTGAAAATTGATGGGAAATCCGGGTACGGTGAGGTCTCGCGAAACGTCGACTTGCCCCACAGAAATGTTCTGTCGAATGGCGCCCAGTCCGGCGCTGACATCGACGACCCAGACCTTGGGGCGGACGACGGGAAACTTCAGAACTTCATCAAACCGCTGCCAAGCTGCATCGTCGGCCACGTCCCAGCCCGCGCGTTGCCGATCGGTGAACACAATCACTTCGCGCGTGGCGTTGCTGCAGCGTCCTAAAATCGCGACTGCTTCTTCGCAGGCGTGCAGCAAGTTGGCAGCGCCGGCAGCGGTGGGGATTTCGTCGAGTCGCTCAGACAACAGATCTCGATCCGTGAGCGGAGAATCAACCACGCGAATTGGTTGATCGCGGGCGTCGATCAGGGTGACGGTGTCGGCACTGTTAAGCGTCTTCAGAAACGCTTTGGCGCGGCGAATGGCTTTGTCGTGCAGCGATGTGAGGCCGTCGCTGCGTCCCATCGAATTCGATCCGTCGATGACCAGCACAACATCTCTCGATCCCGCAGAACGGTAGCCCAGCAGGAATCCGCTGTTGATGGAAAATCGGCACAGGGCCAACACAACCAGCGCGATGATCGCCATGCGAATCAGTAGCAGCAGCAGTTCTTCCAGCTGCATGCGTCGCCGAGTTTTTCGGCTCGGGTTCAGAAACTGCATGGCTCCCCATTGCACAACGTCGTACTTTCGACGGCTTAGCAAATGTGCCAGCACGGGCAGGCCAATGCCCAGCAGTCCGGCCAGCAAGAGGGGATTCATAATCAGTGGAAACATGGCCGCAGATTACGGAACGGCGGCCCGTTAAAGAAGCGAAGCTGGTGGAATCAGAAGCGAGAATCGACATCTTGGCCTGATTCGGTTGCAGAATTGCAAGTCTGGATGAGTTGAAATCTAGGCGAATTACGCGAACCTTGTCGTCTCGGCTTCCTGTGAACGTGGGCCGCACGTTTTCATTCGAAAGACAGCCGCCGTTCCGGTCCGTGATGAGTTTACTTTTTGGCGTCTCGTGGTACCGTGTTCGAGGCTTTGCGGAATAATTCTCGGGTTTTCTCAGGACGAGGAACTCAGAGACTTCGACTTCAAAGCGGTAGGATGATTCCTACAACAACACAGGCACAGGCGATTTACTCATTGCCAACATTAGCATTTGGAAAGCGATCCATGACCACGGCCAGTCTTTCTCTGGACGGAAACACCTACGATCTGCCTGTTGTCACAGGCAGTGAAGGCGAAGTCGGTATCGACATCGGGCGTTTGCGTGGCGAATCCGGAGCGATCACGCTTGACCCCGCGTTCACCAGCACCGGCGCCTGCAAAAGCGCGATCACCTTCATCGACGGTGAACAAGGGATTCTGCGCTATCGCGGATATCCGATCGAACAGCTGGCCGAAAAGTGTGACTTCGTCGAAGTGTCTTGGTTGCTGTTGTACGGCGAATTGCCCAACGCAGAACAGCTCAAAAAGTTTCGTGCTCAGCTGACCTATCACAGCATGATCCACGAAGACATGAAAAAGTTCTTCGAAGGCTTCCCCAATAACGCTCATCCGATGGCCATTTTGTCGGCCATGGTGGCATCGCTGTCCACGTATTATCCGGAGAGCGAAACTGAAGAGAATCACGATGCAAATATCACTCGACTGATCGCCAAGGTGCGAACGCTGGCCACGTATGCGTACAAAAAATCCATCGGTCAGCCGATGACGTATCCGCAAAATAAGCTGCCGTACTGCGATAACTTTCTGCACATGATGTTTGCTGTGCCATGTGAAGATTACAAAGTGAATCCGATCATGGCCAAGGCGCTCAACATGTTGTTGATTCTGCACGCCGATCACGAACAAAACTGCAGCACTTCCACCGTGCGAATGGTGGGCAGCAGTCGAGCCAACATTTTCGCATCGATTTCTGCCGGCATTTGTGCGTTGTGGGGCCCGTTGCATGGTGGAGCCAACCAGGCGGTGCTGGAAATGCTGGAAATGATTCAGCAAGATGGCGGCGACTACCAAAAATGGGTTCAGAAGGCCAAAGACAAGGACGACGGTTTCCGGCTGATGGGCTTCGGCCACCGCGTTTATAAAAACTTCGATCCGCGAGCCACCATTCTGCGGAAGATGTCAAATGAAGTCTTGGCCGAACTAGGCATCGACGATCCACTGCTGGACATCGCCAAGAACCTCGAAAAAGTGGCGTTGGAAGACGAGTACTTCGTGAGCCGCAAGTTGTATCCGAACGTCGATTTCTACAGCGGCATTTTGTATCGAGCGATGGGTATTCCGACCAACATGTTTACGGTGATGTTTTCGATCGGACGACTGCCCGGCTGGTTGGCTCACTGGAAAGAACTTCGCGACGAAGATTCACGAATCTATCGTCCCCGGCAGATCTACACCGGATACCCAGAACGAGAATTCGTTCCGCGAGAAGAACGCGGCTAAGCGCTGTCTGTACTCGGTGGTCCCCACCAAGATTCACAACAATCGATGTCGAGTGGCATAGGCTTCCAGCCTGTGAAAACCAAAACACGCGGGTGGCACAGCTTAGCGTTCAGCCAAGCTGTGTCGCTTTAGCGGCCAAAAACCCTTCTAACGGGTTCGATGCACAAATGACGCTGGTCATGGTTTGGACGTTCCAGAACGGTTTCCGATCGCTGCGCCACACAGGCAGTCTCCGCCAGCTTGTGCCATCCGCCGGCATTCAATTTTTACAATCAATATTTGCCACAGCACACCATGCCAGACAAACTAAAAATCGCCGTCAACGGGGCCGCCGGTCGAATGGGGCAGCGAGTTGCCGCATTAACGATTGCTGATCTCGAGTTACAACTGGCTGCGGCACTGGAACATGCCGGCAGTCCGCGACTGGGGCAAGATGTCGGAGAAGTTTGCGGCGCTGGCAAATGCGGGGTTGCGATTGCGTCCGAACTGACAGATCGTGTCGATGCGATTATCGATTTTTCACTTCCGGAAGCGTTGGATTCAATTTTGTCGATCTGCGAAGGCCGCAGAATTCCGCTGGTGATTGCCACGACCGGATACACGGACCAGCAACGCGAAAAAGTCGCATCGGCCGCTCAGAGCACGCCGATTGTGATGGCTCCTAGCATGAGTGTCGCGGTGAATCTGGTGATGAAGCTGGTCAAAGATGCCGCCAGAGTGCTGAAGGACAACACCGACGGTGTCGACGTAGAAATTATCGAACGTCACCACCGTTTCAAAGAAGACGCGCCCAGCGGAACGGCGCTGCACTTTGGAAAAATTGTGGCCGAGCAAATGGGCCAAGACAATCACATTCATGGTCGATCAGGTCGCCCCGGCCATCGGCCACATAACGAAATCGGTTATCACGCCTTGCGAACCGGCGACAATGTCGGCGAACACACCATCGTGTTCGGCATGCTGGGAGAAACGATTGACCTGACCGTCCGAGGACATACGCGAGACAGCTATGCCTACGGAGCATTGGCCGCCGCAAAGTTCATCGTGTCTCAAGGCGCAGGCCTGTACGGTATGAACGACGTGTTGGGACTGTAAAGCTTTCTAAATTTCTAAATTTCTAAATTTCAAATTTCAAATTTCAAATTTCAAATCTCAAATCTCAAATCTCATCCGTGCCGCTGAACACGGCCCAGTTTGCGTGCAGTGTGTTTTGTCGATTTTTGCAGGGGCTGGCCGCCGTCGCCGTGATTTTGGCTCCACTGCAGACGGCCGAAAATTTCACACTGGCGACCGTCACGGCTAGGTTGTGCGTGGCCGCTATGTTGTGTGGTTCCGGATTGACGGCCGTTCTGGAACAAGCGTTAAAGCCTCTGCTGGGTGTGCAGTCGGGGTGTGTGCTGACCGCTTTGTGTACGGCAACGGGCGTTGGCTTGCTGTGGGTCGAAGCGTCGCCGTTGGTGGCCGCGTTGTTGGTCGGAATCGGAATTGGCAGTCAGTGGTCAACCGTTTCCGAAGTCGCGCGGCGCAGCCTGCCGACCAAGCTTCGCTGGCGAGGCATCGGGTTCTGGACGATCAGTTTTTCGCTGGGCGCAGCAATCGCGATCGCCGTAGGCAGTCACGGCGATGTGCAAATTGTGTTCTGGATATCAGCAATCCTAGCGGCAATCGTGCTAATTCTGTTGCTGCTGGCCAATCCGTTGCAGGTCGAACGCACCGCCGCTTTAGAACCGGCAGTACCGGACATGCCCACAGCGCAGTCAGCGGTCAGTTCGGTAGCGGAAGTCGCTGACGCTGATGTTGCGGACGAGTCTGAAGAATGCGACGCCACGGAATGTTGTGGGGGTGGCGTGCGAGACATTCTGCCGACTGCGTTCTGGCATGGTGTGTTCTTAGCCAGTGTTGGAATGCTCAGCTTTTACCTGACCGTGTGTCATCTGTGCGTGATGCGTTTCCATTTGTCGGACTGGTCACTGGTGACCTTCGCGATCGGTTTGCCAGCGGGATACCTGCTGATGATCAACACGGCTCCTAGAATTGGCTACATCATCGCGTTGCTGCCCTGCCTATTCTTGGGCGCTGTGTCAGCCGCCACATTTCAGCTGAGTTCCTTGAACGGCGTTTGGGCTTCGCTGTTGACCTTTTTCTGCGGTGTGTTTTCTGCCGCCGTGTTCTGCGGGATCAATTCGGTCGTCGGAGAACTTTTCAGCGACTGTCCAACCGATGCCAAACGCAGCCGAGTGCTAAGCGTCGCGCTGTTTGCTTCGTCGGCGTTGATGGTTGTGTTGGCAGCGGTGCGAGCCATCGCTGATTCCGACACCGTGATGGCCATGGCTTGGCCGGCCGTCTTTGTCGGCGGGTTGCTGGCCATTCGAAGTCTGCCGAGCCCCGTGATTTCGAGCCTCGGCAGTGACGACGATTCGAATTCAGACGACGCAGAACTGAACGACGTTCTTTCTGCGCTGAATGACTAATGCCGACGACCTGACCCAGCGGATGTGCTATCATTCAAGCCTTTGCTTTCCTTCACAGCTTCAAATGGCAACATGTCGACTCCGGCACGACAACCAATTTCCGATGCCCCTCAGGCACCACTGCAAACCCTCGTGCAGTTTGTGCCCGCTGTCGGACCGGCTCGCGCGCAGTTGTTAGAAAAACTGGGCATTAAAACAGCGTTGGATTTACTGCTGCATGTGCCGCACAGTGTCAACGACTTCAGCGATCTGCGACCTGCGAATGAACTGGAAGCGGATGTTGAACAATCGGCGCGGGGGCGAGTTGTCGATCGAGAAGTTCGCAACCTGACCAAGGGGCGAACGCTGATTGGCGTGCTGATTGAACATCAGGGGCAGTATGTTCGCGGCACGTGGTTTAATCAGCCGTGGATGCTGAAGAAATTCAACGACGACGATTCTGTGATCTTCAGCGGTAAGCCGCAGCGCAAATCCGGTCGCTGGGAATTTGCGAATCCTCGCATCCACTGGCTGACGGAAGAAGACAACGATGACCCGGAAGGCGTGGTTGGAGTTCTTCCACGATACGCTCTGACTGATGGCATCAAGATGGACCAAATGCGGCGGATGACGCGAGCCGCCGTCGAACATTTTTCTGAATTTCTGACCGATCCATTGCCGGAATACTATCGCAAGCATCACGATCAGCCAGACTTGCAAACGGCCATCAAATGGTTGCACCAGCCGGCGTCTCGCGCGCAGTTCGATGCCGCGCGGCACCGAGTGATTCTGGACGACCTGCTGGAATTTCAGCTGGGGCTGGCGCTGCGGCGAAGAATTTGGGGAACCAACGCGCGGTCGTATCCGATCGATGTCACCGCAAAAATCGATGCCCGCATTCGCCGACTGTTCGACTTTCGTTTTACGAACGGACAGAATCAAGCGGTCACCGAACTCGTCAAAGATCTGAAAGAATCTCAGCCCATGCACCGCTTGCTGCAGGCTGATGTGGGCGCGGGAAAAACGGCCATCGCGGTGTACGCCATGCTGGCGGCTGTGGCAGCTGGACACCAAACGGTGGTGATGGCTCCTACGGAAGTTCTGGCGAATCAGCACTGGCAGACCTTCGAAGAACTGCTGGCGGCGAGTCGAGTGAAACGTGGTTTTCTGGTCGGCGGACTGCCAGCAGCGCAGCGCCGGACATTGCTGGCAGACATTGCTTCGGGAGACTGCCAGCTGGTGGTGGGAACTCAGGCGGTGATTCAGGAAGCCGTTAAGTTTCGGCATCTGGCATTGGCCGTCATTGACGAACAGCATCGTTTTGGAGTTCGTCAGCGAGCGGCGTTTGGAGCGGTGTCGGATGATTCGCAAGATCCGCCAAGCACGGAAAACAAGCTCACAGAACTTCGACAGCCGCATATTCTGGTGATGACAGCCACGCCCATTCCGCGGAGTCTGTGCCTGACGCGGTTCGGCGATTTGGATGTTTCGACGATTCGCGAACTTCCGCCCGGACGACAAAAAGTGATCACCAGTCGCGTGCAGAACGCCGATCAGCAGACTCGCGCGTTGGAGTTCGTGAAACGACACGTTCAGCAGGGGCGGCAGGCTTATGTGGTTTGCCCGCGAGTGGAAGGGCAGTCGGAAGAAGACGATGCGGCTGCCGAAACCGTGTTTGCAAATTTGCAGCGTGGTGAATTTTCTGACTTACGCGTGGGCTTACTGCATGGTCGCATGGATCGCGAACAGCGGCGTGACGTGATGGAAACGTTTCGCAATCACGAAACCGATGTCTTGGTCAGCACGACGGTGATTGAAGTCGGCGTGAACGTTCCGAATGCCACATTGATGGTGATTCAACAGGCAGAACGGTTCGGTCTGGCGCAGCTGCATCAGCTGCGCGGTCGGATCTGTCGTGGCAGCTATCAGGGCTACTGTTTTTTGCTGTCCGACGCGGAAACAAACGAAGCCAACGAACGACTCAGCGCCATGGAAGAATCTTCGGACGGCTTCAAACTGGCGGAACGTGATGCCGAACTGCGCGGGCCGGGCGATGTTTTGGGAACTCGGCAAAGCGGTGCGTTGCCGTTGCGAGTGGCGAATCCGATTCGTGACATTCAGGTCTTACAGAAGGCGCGACGGATGGCACACGATTTGGTCAGAACGGGGGAATTCGATTCGGAAGAATATCGAGCACTCAAAACCATTGTGCTCGAACGCTTCGCTCATGTGCTCGACCTACCGCAAACCGGTTAGCACGCCAACTTAAATTCACACAACAACTGGAATTATGATGTCTACGACCACTGCAGCACACCCGTCCGTCGCAGAAATTGTTCTGGCCGAAACGAAAACTTTGCGTGCCGAACTGCTGCGGCATGACATGTATCATTCGATTCAGACTGTTGCTGATCTGAAAATCTTTATGCAGCACCACGTCTTTGCGGTGTATGACTTTATGTGGCTGCTGAAACGACTGCAGCAAGAAATCTGCGGTTGCCAGCTGCCGTGGTTGCCTCCCGCCGATCCTCAACTGGCTCGGTTTGTGAATGAAATTGTGCTGGGGGAAGAATCGGATGAAGATGGAGCGGGTAGCTTTAGCAGTCACTTCGACATTTATCTGACGGCGATGGACGATGTTCAATCGTCGACGACTTCCATCAACCATTTTATCGGCAAGCTAAAACAGGGGGCCTCCGTTTCTGTGGCATTGGAAGAGCTTCCGATTGCCCCGTCGATGAAATCTTTTGTGGAATTCAATCACCGTCTGGCCAGCATCGGATCCGCGTCGGAAGTCGCTGCTGCGTTTTGCTTTGGTCGCGAAGATATTATTCCCGACATGTTCGAACGCCTGTTGGTGGGATTCGATGCTTCCGACGTCCACGTGCCACGTTTGAAACACTATATCGAACGCCACATCGAACTGGATGGCGATCATCACGGCCCGCTGTCTCATGCCATGGTGAACAGCTTGTGCGGAACATCGGACTTGGCAATTCAACAGGCAATCGAGACGGCCAAGAAATCGATTTCGAACCGCATCGCGTTGTGGGACGGTGTGATGACTGAACTCCGCAGTCGCTGATGGCTGAAAAGCAGGCGTGCGAAAGCAGGTGATAGCGGGGGTGACAGGTGTACAGCACACTTCTGGCCTAAGTTTACATCGTGTTGATTGCAGGCTACCTTAGCCTGCAGGAACGCCGTGTCGTCGAACGTTGCGAAAGTGTTTCGCATGACGCCGGAACCCGTAAAACGTTAGGACCAGCGATGGCTCAAAACATCTACGCCCTGTTGGTGGGAATCAACAACTATCCTTCGCATATTCCGAGTCTGGCGGGCTGCGTTAATGATGTCGCGAACGTCAAACATTACCTGCGAGATACGTTCGGTGACGGTGCGAACATCGTCGAACTGTTGAATTCGGATGCGAATCGAGAAAACGTCATTCGTGAGTTCCGCAACCATCTGGGCCAAGCCAAGGCGGGCGATGTTGTTCTGTTTCAATACGCCGGACATGGCGCGCAATCGAAATCCGCTCCGGAATTCAGCAGCTTCAGTCCCAGCGGCTGGGATGAAGGCTTAGTGCTGCACGACAGTCGTAGCGGCGGAAACGATGACCTCGCCGATAAAGAACTCGCCGTCTTGTTGGCTGAGCTGGGAAAGAACGGCCCGCACATTTCCGTCTGGATGGACTGCTGCCACTCGGGTTCCGCCACGCGCACCGCAGCGGATTTTTCGCAGTTCAAATTGCGTCAAACTCATAGCGTAAACGCACCCCGGCCACTGGACAGTTATCTCGACGGCCACTACAGCCAAATGCTGCAATCCGGTGCGCCCATTTATCTGCCTTCCAGTCGTCACATTTTAATGGCGGCCTGCGATCGAAAGCAGAAGGCTTGGGAAGGGAAAGACCGCCAAGGCGTGTTCACTCAAGCGTTGATGGAAACGTTGCAGAATCCAGGGCAGGATCTGTCCTATGCGGGTTTGTTTTTGAGGTGTCGAGAATTCGTTCGGAACTACGTCCAAAATCAAGATCCGCAATTCGAAACCTATGCCGGATTCCACGCTTACAGCGGATTTTTGGGACAAAATGCAAACGGTGCAAACGGCGGGTCGGGGCGTTGTACCGTTGTTTTTGATTCCAAGTCACACCAATGGCAACTGAATCGCGGCGCGATCCATGGGCTGTCGACGGCTGCTGATCGGACCGCCACGCTGGACGTCTATGCTGTTGAACATCCCGAAAGCTCAATCGGAACCGCGCGCACAATTCAGGTCGGAGCGCAGACCAGCCCGTTGCAATTTGATGGCTTCAGTCCTCAACAAGGGCAACAGTACGAAGCGGAATTGACCAATCTACCCGCTGCACTCATGCCGGTGGCCTTGATCGCAGACGCGGCAGTCAGCAACGATATCTTTGCCTTACTGCAGAACACCACCGATCAAATTCGTGAGTTCGAATTTGTCGCAGCTGACAGTGCCACGACTTATGTTTTGCGAGTGGATGCCGAGGCCTGGAGAATCGAGCACCGCGAAACTTCGAAGCTCATCACCGGCGCGCGGGGAGCTGTGCCAGAGTGTGCTCTGCATATTTTCGGTTCGTTAAACAGAATCGCTCACTGGGAACGCACGCTGCAGTTGCAAAACCATCACACACAGTTGAATCCGGCGGATATTGACTTTCACCTCGTTGATGTCGATGACAAAGATGTTGAACACCGAGTGAATTCAACAGACTTCACCTTTAACGTGCAGCATGACGGAGACCTGTTTCGTGGCAAGCTGAAGGCACACAACACGACGGCTCAGGAGTTGCATTTTTCGCTGTTGTATCTCGCACAAGATTACAGTGTGGCGGTCCCCTGCAACATGGCTGTTGATCCCACTCAGCAGGCATTTGAATTCGTCTTTCCGACAGGTGATGACGATGGCAATGACGATGGCAATGGCCAAGAATCACCATTCATTTTTGCGGGACTGGATGACGGCGAAAGTGAATCACAGTTCTTTCTGAAACTGCTGGTGAGCACCGAACGCGTCGATGACTTTTTGCTGAAGGAGGCGGGCGTCGCAGACTTTGGCCAGGTCAAAGAGTTCGACAACGCCACGCGAGGGATGTCTTTCGGAGCAGCTCCGAAAGGGAAGATCACGCATGACAACGAATGGTTCACCAAGACTCTGTCAATCCGAGTCATCCGTCAGAATGGTGCAGTCCGCAGCGACCAAGACATCACGCTGGCCGACGGAAAAATCACCATCAAGGCAAACTCTGCTTTGACGGCCGGCGTCAGTCTGGCTTCTGCAAAAACCAGTCATCGAAGTGTCGCAGGGGATTCCAGATTCTATCAGGCGCTGGAGCAAGCGGGGGCCACGCTGGTGAATTTTTCGTCGACTCGCGGACAAGACACCAGCGTGCTGGAACTGTCAGACATTTCGGTCGATGACACTGCACTTCGTGAACACCCGCTAAAAATCGAATTGGATCTCGATCTGGCGCAGGATGAATTTTTGTTGCCGCTGGCATTCGATGGTGAACATATTCTGCTGACCGGCGAACCTTCACGCAGTGACAATGGTCGCACGCAGATCAGCATCAAACAGTTCCCCGACATTCCTGACGATCGCCGCAGCCTAGGTCGAGCGTTGAAGTTGTACTTTTTTAAGACGTACCTGAAACGGAAGAACGTGAATCGCCTTTGCTGGGTGGAATACAAAGCCGACGGGACGGTCGAACGGCACGTCGCTGGTGTCGCTCAGCGGGTGGCCACGGCACAGCGAGTGCTGCTGCTGATCCACGGCATTATTGGTGACACCGCAGACATCGCCGCCGGGCTACCTGAGGCCAAAGACGGACAGGGCGGCGCAGTGAACGCAAAATTCGATCTGGTTCTCACGTACGACTACGAAAACCTGAACACGCCGATCGAACAGACCGCTAGGCAGTTGAAGCAGCAGCTCAAAGATGTTGGTCTGCACGACACCGATGACAGACACCTGACGTTGCTGGTGCATTCGATGGGTGGACTGGTCGCGCGGTGGCTGATTGAACGCGAAGGAGGCCACCGATTCGTTGATCACTTGGTGATGTGTGGAACTCCCAACGCGGGATCTCCGTTTGGGAAGATCGATGGTGCCAGAAATATTACCAGCGTTCTGACGACACTGGGAATCAACGCGTTTCCGGCGTTTGCACCTTTCGGCGGAGCGTTGCTGTACGCATTGAATCGTTCGAATGCGATCACGGGATGCCTGGAACAGATGAATGCCGATTCCGAATTTGTGAAGACACTAAACGCCAGCGATGATCCGGGAGTGCGTTATACGATCGTGGCGGCCGACACGCGGGAGTATGCCGAAACGTCGGAAGAACTGGCCGCCAAGTTAATCGCGAAGCTGGCTCGTGGATTTCTGTTCGACACCTTGTACGCCGCCGCTGCGCATGACATTGCTGTTTCGGTAGATAGTATCCGAACCGTCCCTGACGATCGTCAGCCTCCCCCGAACAAACAGACGATCATCGGCCATCATTTGAACTATTTCGCAAACCCGGAGAGCCTAAAAACGCTGGCTGCGATCGATTGGTAGAAGCTAGTTGAACAGCGGCAGTTTTGCGCGCGATGCGACTATTCGCTGCGTTTGTCCCCTCTCCCCTTTTAAGGGGTTAGGGTTAGTGTTAGTGTTAGTGTTAGGGTGAGGGGTTTTTCGTTCGGCTTTCAATTGCTCTTCGTTACCGTCATCCACCAAGGCCCCCTCATCTGACCTTCGGCCATCTTCTCCCCCACAGGGGAGAAGGACGGCTCGATGTCTCATTCTGATTCGGCCCACACCGAATTCCATGTCGCAGCCAGCGGTGAATGACTGCGAGTCGCAATCGAACGTGTGGCGTTCTACCATGTCACTCCGGTCCATGTTACGGATCGGTTTAACACACTTCATTTTTTGTCACGCAATTTTTATGCTGATTGCATTTCACAAACCATACGGCGTTTTGTCTCAGTTTACGCCGGATGGTTCCAAGAATCGTCCGCTGGCAGAATTCGGCTTTCCGAAAAACGTTTATCCGATCGGTCGACTGGATGCTGATTCCGAAGGCCTGCTGCTGCTAAGTGATGAGCGAGAATGGAACGCCCGGCTGTTGGAACCGCGTCACGCGCATGAGCGTGAGTATTGGGTTCAGGTGGAACGGGTGCCGACGACGGACAGCCTTGCGCAATTGGAATCTGGCGTGGTCATTCAGGGCCGTAAAACTTTGCCATGCCATGCACGATTACCAGATCCTCAGCCAACCATTCCGCCCCGAGATCCGCCGATTCGTTTTCGCAAAAATGTGCTCGACTGCTGGATCTCTCTGCAACTCACCGAAGGCAAAAATCGGCAGGTCCGCCGCATGACAGCCGCTGTCGGCCATCCGACACTGCGACTGCTGCGAGCGCGCATTGGTCAACTGGCGCTGGGCGAACTTGCCGCCGGGCAATGGAAGATTTTGACGCCCCAAGAACGGAAACTCGTGGCTGCGAACGTGCCTCAACCAAAGCGTTAGACCAAGCCATGATCGGCCAGCCAGCGTTCGGCGTCCAGTGCGGCGGCACAACCGGTACCGGCGGCCGTGACGGCCTGCTTGTAATGATCGTCGGCGACGTCGCCGGCTGCAAAGACACCATCCACGGTGGTATTCGTGCGATGCGACACTGGCCAGATCAAATAGCCTTTGTCGTTGGTCTCCAACTGCCCATTCAGAAAGTTGGTGTTCGGCGTGTGGCCAATGGCCGCAAAGTAGCCGCTGACCGCCAGTTCTTCGGTCTGGCTTTCATCAATCGAACTACGAATGCGAACAGCCGTCACGCCGTCGGTGTCGTCGCCCAAAATTTCGTCGATATTGGAATTCCACTTCACTTCGATTTTCGGATTCGCCAACGCACGCGCTGCCATAATTTTGCTGGCCCGAAATTCCGCTCGCCGATGAACGATGTACACCTTAGACGCATACTTTGTCAAAAACGTGGCTTCTTCCATCGCGCTGTCTCCACCGCCCACCACCACTAGGGGATGGTTGCGGAATCGTGGCATGGCACCGTCGCAAACGGCACACGCCGACACGCCTTTGTTTTTGAAGTGCTCTTCAGAATCAAGGCCCAGATAATTCGCACGAGCTCCCGTGGCAATGATGACGGCGTGACTTTCGAATTCATCGCCGCCCAGACTTTTCATCTTAAACGGGCTGCCGTTGGCGAGGTCGATGTCGATGATGTCGTCGGTGACAACTCGTGTGCCAAAGTTCTTGGCCTGCTGCCGCATCAGCTCCATCAGTTCCGGACCAGACACGCCGTGTCCGGAATTTGGAGCCATATATTTGCGGATTTTTTTGTCGATGGAATCGTCCAAATAACCTGTCATGTTGCCCGATGGAAAGCCAGGAAAGTTCTCCACTTCCGTCGTCTGCGCCAGTTGGCCCAGCGGCAGTGTGCCTTGCAGACGGTTGTCTTCGTTGAAGGCACCTTCGTAGACAACAGGCTCCAAGTTCGCGCGCGCCGCATAGATAGCGGCCGTCCAGCCAGCGGGGCCTGATCCGATGATTGCGATTCGTTCTGCCATAATTTCCGTCCTGCACAGCAGATGATCCGCTGCCAAATTTGATCAAAGAGTGTTGTGTTGCATAAAAAGCAGCGGCGTTGCACCGTCCGCAGTGCGAAAGATAGCGGAGCACTGCCGGAACGACAACGCCGGACCACGGACCACGGACCACGGACCGCCGGGTGTGGCTATGGGTTTCGGCATAGCGTTATCGGGTGGCCGGGGGTGGACTGAGCTTGCGCAGGAAGCCTCGGGGTTTCACTCGTACCTCGCTCCAACCCCGGCCACCCTGCTTGGCTTGCAATTCCCCGTCAGCGCATCGATCTGTGTGCATCTGTGATATCCGTGGTCAAATCTCTAAACCAAGACATCATCCAATGCAGAAATGCTGGTCACGCCGCAGCGTTGAATATACACAAGCTCGCGATTGGCGTGGATCCCGTTCAATTTGCTGTCCAGAATGTATCGCTCGCGAGTCGTATTCGAATCGCGGAGGTCGTGGACGTCGGCCTTGACCAAGGTCAAAGTTTTATCGTTCACTTCGGTCAGTTGTCCGAGATACACGAACATGGATTCGACGTCCACGACCACGTTTTTGTTCAGCAACTGCTTCATTTTCTGTCTTTTTCTGGTTCAAAGGTCTGCGGCGGCGTGTCGTCATTGTTCACGAGAAGGATTGTGCTGTATTGAGAAACCGAATTTCCAGTCAGATTCCGCCAATCTTCGCGTGAAGACGCGCTTACGATGGCGATATCGTGTGCAATCCTGAATTTCTACAACCTGTTTCGCCGCCATTCAAGCCCTTCGTCCCCGTTGCCCTCTTTCTCCACGCCTTCGTCCATGACCAATCCATTTCGCACCAACGTTCAGCAGATGTCGGGGTATGCTCCGGGAGAACAACCTCAAGACACAGGTTGGGTGAAGCTGAACACAAACGAAAATCCGTATCCGCCTTCGCCCAAAGTGGTGGAAGCCATTCAGAAGGCGGCCACCGGACGACTGAACGTTTATCCGGATCCGCGCGCCGGCGCATTTCGACAAGCGGCGGCCAAACTTTTCGATGTGTCGCCCGACTGGATTCTGCCCGCCAACGGCAGTGACGAAAACCTGACCATCCTGATTCGATCGTTCTGCGACGATGACGACGAAATTGCTTACCCTTATCCCAGCTATGTGCTGTACGAAACGCTGGCACAAATTCAACGTTGCCAAGTCACTCGCCTGCAGCTGAATGATCAGTTTCAGTGGGACGCATCTGCGGCGGCGGCCGTTCGGACGTCGGCCAAAGTGGTGTTTGTGCCGAACCCGAATTCCCCCACCGGCAATCTCTGGTCGGCCGATCAACTGGCAGAACTTGTTCCCGACAGCGGCGTGCTGGTGCTGGACGAAGCCTACGGCGATTTCGCCGACACGCCTCATCGCGGGCAACTGCTGCAAGACGCGCGATTCGACAAACGCATGATCGTGACACGCACGCTCAGCAAGTCCTACAGCTTGGCCGGATTGCGTTTTGGTTTTTCGATCGCCGATCCCAAATTGACAGCCGGGATGCAAAAAGTCAAAGACAGTTACAACTGCGATGCCATCGCCATTGCTGCCGCCACAGCTGCCATCGAAGATCAGGACTGGATGCTGCAGAATCGAGACCGCATTATGGCGACTCGCAGCCGACTGAGCCGTGAGCTGGCGGCACTGAACTTCACCGTGCATCCCAGCCAAACAAACTTCCTGTGGACCACGCATCCCACGGGTCAACATCGAGAAATCTATGAAGGGCTGAAAGCGCGCAAGGTACTGGTCCGTTTTATGCAGTTTGATGGGCCGCAGCAGGTGATCGACGGCCTGAGAATCACGATCGGGACGGACGTCGAAATCGATCGTTTTCTGGAAGCCACACAGGAAGTGATTGGTCGGCTGAGTTAGGCAGCTGTTGAAAAATCGCGTCGAAAAAAGGCCCCAGTCCGAAAATTCGGCCCCAGACACTCGTTCCGTGCTGGAAGTCTGGCGGATGTTCGAATCCGAGGGTTCCGATCGCGTCAAAAAATGCAAAACTGTGGCAGCGTCTTCGATCACTCGGTTATCCCTCGGTTACCCCACCACAACACAATTCAAGCCATGTCACGTTCCGCAGAAATCAGTCGCCAAACCGCTGAAACTCAGATTCAGCTGAAGATCAATCTGGACGGGTCGGGCCAGAACGAGATTCACACCGGAATCGGTTTCTTCGACCACATGCTGACCCTGTTCGCGCGGCACGGTCTGTTCGACTTAACCGTCAAAGCCGTTGGCGACCTGCATGTCGACCATCACCACACCGTCGAAGACGTCGGCATTTGCTTGGGCCGCGCTATCAACACAGCACTTGGCGACAAACAGGGTCTCACGCGCTATGGCAGCGTGTGCCTGCCCATGGAAGAAACACTGGTCACAGCGGCGTTGGATCTCAGTGGCCGCTTCGCCTACGTGTACGGGGTGAAGTTTCCGACCGAAAAGATCGGTGAATTCGATACGGAACTGGTGCAAGAATTTTGGAACGCTGTGGCGTCTAATGCCATGATGAACCTGCACCTGATTCTGCATCACGGCTCAAATAGCCACCACATTTCCGAAGGTACGTTCAAAGCGACGGCTCGGGCGCTGCGACAGGCTGTGACTGTTGATCCGCGGCAGCGGGGGGTTCCGTCTTCGAAGGGAACGCTGACGGAATAGATTGCAGATTTTTGATTGCCGATTTTTGATTGCAAATTTGATATTCTCCGTTATTTCGTGCGCCCGATTTT
>JBDNHJ010000153.1:0-3610 GCA_041688835.1 Fuerstiella sp. | reverse complement strand
CTTCCAGTCGTTCGATTCGCTCTTTGAGTTCCTTGTTCTCTGCTCTGAGCTGCTGATTCTCGTTGGTCAGCTCAGCAAGTCGTTGAGACAGCTCAGCGATCTGCAAATCTCGCGGATCAGTTTCTGGTGTTCCGGTGTCAGTCATGACGAAGACGTAACAAATCTAACAAGTTCCGGAAACCCCAATCGAAAATGAGTGGCTACTTCGCGTCGATTCAACCAAGCCATCATGCAGATTGCCCTTCGCCGTCCACGTCACCGCCCAAGGTTGGCACTCACATCAACATAGACTGCTTCGATCACTTCACGACTCGATGATGAAATCGGGAGAGACTGCCCTGAGACATTTACAATGGTATACTCACCACGGCTCGACTGGGCGACACTCCACGCGCTCGCAAACTGATCCCCATCGGTAATTCTTGCCTCGAGAAGTGCAGCTATGAGAGACGCTCTAAGCTGCAGTGCTTCTGCAGCACGAACTTCCCCCAGCGACGAAAGTGTATTCGGATTCACGGGAATCTCCTTGCATATTACTGGACTGTTCGGGGTTTAATAAGAGCACCGCCAAACGCATCTGGCACATACAGTTGGTGGCCACCACCATCAACGGTGCGGCCTAGCATGGAGGACACCTGCGGTCCGGCAGGTCCCTCGATCAGTAGAATTCCTTTTTTCAGCCGCCATCGGCTCAGTTTGCTTAGGTCTCCACCCCCAAAGTCGGGAATGACTGCCACCGTTTCAAGAGTGTACGATTTGGATCGAGGCCCTACAGTCCCCCATTGGCCGCGGCGTCCAGCCGCTCCGACCGAACCATCTGCGTTTGCGCCGCCCCACCGTCTCCAAAATGACCGCTCGCGCGTCGTGCGGTAGATCCTCACACTATCCCATTCCGTGAAGTTGTTCTCGATTTTCGACAGAATCTTCTTGGCCCTATTCCCCGTGAGCCTCGCATCCGAAAGCTCTCGTACGAATCGATCATGGTTTCTCACATATTCCGGACCGGCATTATGCACCAACACGCCGTCTTCGCCAACGAAGTAGACGTGTTCTGCGTGAACTTCGAGGTTGTAGACGTCGGTTTTTGGCCCTGGTCTGGGTAGGTTGCTGACGACGACTTTGGTGTGGCCGTGCAGAGTTTTCAGGCGTTCGCCGCGCTCAAGCGAACCGGCCTGCACGTATTCCTGACGATCCACTGACCAGAACGGATGATTGCTGGTCGTGCCGATGGTCTCGGCTGCGCCGACGGGTTTCAGCGTTTGGGTTTCGGCGGTCAGGCCGCGATCGGACGCTGCCGAAAGGGTCGGGAGTCTTTCTCCGTCTTCGTCGCTGGTAGTGGATGCCGGGGTTTCCGAAAAAGACTTCCAATCCTCTGCACTAGACACACCATCCGCAAACACCAGATCAATGACATCGCCGCTGGAGTGATGGAAAGTGGCCGTGACGATTCGACGATCATCCTGCGAACCGTTCAACGGCTCGATCTCCGGAGCCGCCTGAATGTCGGTGACAATCGCCTCACCCGTCAGCCCCAGTTCCGGCAGGTCCATCTGCACCACCATTCCAACCAGCTCAGTCCAGCGACTTCCGCCGCAACGGACGAGAAAGCATCATGTATTAGTTTTGTCTGCGGGTGGTGTTTGATTGATTTGCCGACCGATCTTGGCTGTTGACTTCTGTCGTGTTGGCCCGGCAGTTGTTGTTCAAGGTCGGTTGCAGGCAACGCGATGTTGGGGCCCACGAAGCAACGCGAACTTGCGGCCACTTATTCGTGTGAATTTGTGTCCATTGGTGGTTTGATCTTCGAGGATTCCCCACGAACCCGACGGCAGAACGAATTGCTAGCAACAGCGTTTTTGGCGAGCCCACAGCACAGGTTCAGGAAAACACGGCTGACCGTTTTCCAGCTTGGCGGTTTTCAGGAATCCCAGCAGCTGCCAGAGTCAGCCCAGATTCGGCTCCACCAATTCCCGCGTGATCTGATATTGTTCCGTTTCGTGCCGTTGCGAACGCGATGGCGTCGACTGAACTGAACTGAACTCAAACAGCGTGCGGAAATAAGTGATGGCTCAATCAACCAGCCCTGTGTTTCTGGGGATCGATGTTGGCGGCACCAACGTCAAAGCGGGCGTCGTGTCGGACGATGGCAAAGTTTTGGCCAAGGCCAGCGTACCAACGGAGGCCGCGCGAGGTCCAGATCACGGCGTGGCGCAGATGGCACTCGCCGCACATCAGGCCTTGCAGCAGTTATCGATGAAATGCGAAGACATCACTGCTGTTGGGCTGGCCACACCCGGCACGATGGATATCCCGGCAGGCATGCTTTTGAACCCACCGAACTTACCCGGCTGGGAGAATTTTCCGGTGCGTCAAAAAGTGGCCGACGCATTGCAGCGCCCCACGATCTTGCAGAACGACGCCAACGCAGCAGCGTATGGAGAATACTGGGCCGGTTTAGCCAGTGAAGCCGACAGCTTGGTGTTCTTCACGTTGGGCACCGGCCTCGGTGGTGGCCTGATTGTGGACGATACGATTGTGCAGGGCGAACATTCGCATGGATCAGAACTCGGGCACACCATCATCGAAATGGACAACGGTCGACTGTGCAAGACAGGGCAGTATGGAACCTTGGAAGCCTATTGCAGCGCAACGGCATTGATCGAGCGATTTCATGAAGCCATGCTGCAAGGTCACACGTCGTCGGTCTCAGACCGCATGGATGACGTCACCGCTTTGTCTCCGTTGTTGATTGCAGAGGAAGCGGAAAAGGGTGACGAACTGTCTCGCGTATTGATTCTTGAAATGGCGCGCTGCCTGGGCACGGCCACCACTTCGATTTGTCATGTTGTCGATCCCACCATTGTGCTGCTGGGTGGTGCCATGACGTTCGGATGCCACGAAACAGAAATTGGCCGCGCGTTTCTGGAGTGCGTGCGGACAGAATTTCGTCGCCGCGCATTTCCTGTGCTGGCAGAAAAAATCACCATCGACTATGCGTCACTGGGCGGAAATGCGGGCTTTATCGGCGCGGCGGGATGTGCGCGGCGAGCTCTGAATCGTGGACTGCTGTAAGAGGCTAGACCGGTTAATTCGCGGCGTGCTCAGCGATAAATTTCACCACGCGTTGCGGATCAGGATGAGTGAAGTGATGGCCGTGGCTTTTTTCTGTGCCCTGCGGAACGGAAATCACGGGCAATGCGTGATTCAAGTCCTGAAGTCGTTTTTGCAGCTCATACGTGTTTTCCGTGGGCGGCACCACAATGTCTGATTCAGAAACGATGTGCAGCAATGGAATCTTGTGTTTCGCAATCACGACAGCGTGGTTCAGCGGAAGGCTCTGGTATTCCAAAGCCTCAGCTTCCGTCAGGCCGTAAACTTCTAGGCATTGCTTCCATGTGCCTGCGGATCCGATGCCTGTGCCTTTGCCTCCAGGCCAGCTCTTGAAATCCAAGACAGGTGTGTCGCAGTAAATGCACGCCACTCGTTCTGGATGACGGGCCGCCCAGCTGTAGACAAACAGCCCGCCACGACTGACCCCTTCCAGTGCTGGCCGATCAGACAGGCCACGGTGCTGAGTCACGTCGTCAGAGAATGAATCGCCAATAACCAT
>JBDNHJ010000152.1:0-4109 GCA_041688835.1 Fuerstiella sp. | reverse complement strand
CTGACCGAGTCCACGCCTCAACAGCGACGCTACTTGGAACTGCTGAACGCCACCGCCTGACACGGTGCGTAGCCAGACTCGCTGCGCGCTCACACTTGCCACTGCGGCCTCACACCCAGCTATTTATGCACCCAAACCCAACCGTCGCTGTCGCGTTCAAGTTGGGGTTAAACGACACTCAGCGCCGACTGGAATCTGCGTTTCAATTCGTCGATGGGTTCCGTGCCCACGCTGATTCTAAGCAGCCAACGCGACACCCCGCACTGTTCTGCGAACTCCAGTTCTGTGTAATGTGCCAGAATGGTGTAGGGACAGCACAGCGTAAAATGTGTGCCAAGGTTAGGGCCTTTGCAGACTTCCAGAGCGTCGAACACGCGCGGCGTTGTGTTCGGCGCGTCATTCAGAACGATCGACATCAACCCGCCATAGCCACCAGTTGGCGTGCGGAGTGTTTCGTAGACCCGGTCGTTTACAGTCGGATAGAACACCGACTGCACGCGACCGTCTGCCCGCAGCATGTCCGCCAATGCAGCGGCGTTGCGGTTGATCACTTGAGTCCGTTCCACGACGTCGGCGGAATTTTTTCGCAGCTTTGCGACGTCGACGTCTGCTAGAGTTTCTTCGAAGTCGGCTGTGATCAGGCTTTGGATCTGTTCGAATTTCGGCCCCGCTGGATTCAGAGTCGCGGCCCCTGCCAGAACGTTGCCGTAGCCGCTGAAGTATTTTGTCAGGCTGGTGACCAACACATCGGCTATGGGCAGCAGCTGCAGATTTCCGCAGGCGGACAGGGTGTCGTCGACCACCAGTAGAAAACCATATTGGTCGGCCAGCTGCCGTAGTTGAGGCAGATCCGGAGTCACCAGCAAGGGATTCGTTGGTACTTCACAGAAAACCGCGCTCGGTGCGCCGGGAGTCGCAGATTCACATAACAGCCGCAGCTTGTTGATGTCGGTCGAATCACCGACTGGCAAAAACGTGTGCTGCGCGTTGGGGAAACGTTGCTGCATTTTCAGTGTGTCAACGTATGGAAATCCGAACTGGCAAGTGCTTCCGGGCCAGCCTTGCTGGATGGCGCGCCACGTCGCGGCAATCGCTGCCATCCCGGACGGAAACAAAAACACGTTTTCGAAGGCCGTCTCTTGGATGTTGGCGACACGCTGCTTCACAGTTCGTCGATCCTGTGTGTCCGAACAAGTGGCGGCTTGGTCATTAAGCAGTAACTCAGCGACACGCGAGGAAACGTTTTCGCCGGCATGCTGCCAGTATTGCTTCAGCAAAGGAAACGACTGAGTTGCGACGGACACACCGCGGATGGAGCTGTTCGGGAACTCGATTTCCTGAGCTGTCTGGCAACCGTGGCTGAGCACATATTCGATTGCTCGCGCTGCGGCAGACTTCGACACAAACGGCAAACCGGCAACGCCAGCTTTGTTCAGATACCGGTCGCACACTTGCTGCACCAGCGGGTGAAAACAGAATCGCGGATAGGCCGCCTGCAGCTTCGAAATCACGGCCGGGTCGCCTTCTTCATAGCCGATATTGTGCTCCCACAGTGGCAGGCAAGCGGACACAGCGTGCAGGTCGTCCGGCATTGGCAGCCCGAGGTCGACGGGTCGAAAACGTGGCGAAGAAAGAAGGTCGACGGGCATGAATCAGCAATGTTAGAGCAGTTGACTGAATGCAGTGAAGGTGCGGTGTTCCGTAGGAATGTGCGGCGGGCACGCGTTTTGCCAAGGCGACATCTCATGTGGGGCCGTTGGCGGCGCACTTTACCGTACGCCTGCCCTAGTCGAACGCCGAAATCGAAATCGACAGCTGGATTCTGACAGGAAATGAACGTTCGATCGACCAAAGGGCGGCCGACGAAGTCTCGATCGACAACGAAGTGGTGAATAACGGCGTTATTTACTGCAATTTGCCGGGGTCTGAGGTTCGAATTTGCGGCAGCCGACGTGCAAAATTGCCCGATGCAGAGAGAGGGGAACCACCTTGATCTACTGTTTTCAGCTATATTTTGGATATTTTTCGAACAAAAATGTAATCAACCCTGTCTTGGCTGCGTATGACTTAGGTGGAAGGCGAAGATTTTTGCAAATTCCGGGACGGAATTTGCTTCAACTGTCAACTACAGCAGAGGGGGAACTCAAATCTGATTCCCCTCAGTTTTAAAAGGATTGTCGCCGTTTGAAAACAGGAGGTGAAAGATGTTAGTACTGAGTCGTAAAGCAGGTGAGTCGATACAGATCGACGAGAATATTTTCGTGACGGTTTCGGAAGTCAAGGGCGGCCGAGTCCGGCTTTCTATTCAAGCCCCGCCGTCAGTCAGAATCATGCGGAAAGAAGTGCTGGAACGTGAGTTCGGCACCGCTGCTGATTCGTTTGTCCTAGACCTGCCAGCGTCGGCTGCGGAGTGTCTGAACTGAGCTGGCACGCTCAGCAAACAATGCATTGACACACTTAGCCGAGTCTACGCGCTGGCTCTGCGCTGTTGTACGGTTGACCCCGCATCCATGGATTGAATGCGATCCGACAGCACTTCTAGGGTATCGGCGATGAGCTTCTGCTGACGAACAACATTGTCCAGCACGGCCGTCAGAGACTCCAACCGAATGCGACTGGCTTCTTGGTTCTTTTGAATCAACAGCTTCACTTCTTGAAGCTGCGAGGTTTGGCGTGGTGGCTTAGCGTCACCAATCTGAGTCACCGCTTTCAGGAGTTCCAGCATGCCATCGTCTGGCGAGTGTGTTAACTCTTCGACGAGGTCCAGTTGTTCTTCTAAACGTTCAACGAGTTGCTGAGCGTTGAGTGCATCTTGTGTGTTCGCTGATTCCCGCGAGTCGATTGGCACCGCGAACTGGTCTTCGTTCAGCGTGATTCTTTGTTCTGCCGCTGCGAGGCGAAACAACAACCGGTGTTGTCCGAGTTCCAGCATGTCGCCATCGGCCAGTCGACATTCCGTTTCTTGCTGTCCGTTGACAAGAATCGGTGGATTGGTTGTGCTGGATCGCAATCGCACGATGTCACGGTCGACCAGCAGAGTCGTGTGAACCTCCGGAATTCCGGCTTCACCGAATCGAAGATGACAATGGGCGGCACTACCGATCAAAAACTCGCCGATTCCGACGGGCTCAATGGGCTGTCTGCCAGTGACTGAAGCGATCCGAAAATAACCGACCGTATTGTTGGGATAGATCTGACCGGTAAAACTCACGGCGCCCTCCGTTGGCGAATTCGATGCGGATCACAAGAGCGATCAAAATCGGGACCAGACGCGCAACCCGCGCGTGGGGGAGATCCCATCAGTCCGAAAATCGACTTCCGGACTGTCTGGGCTGAGATGTTTTGAGGAATTTCAGTAAAGTTCGTGCAGCCTTGTGTACGACGCATCGTCAATTCCGGCGGCAACAAGACGTCAGGTTCAGAATGTCTGACATGGTCGGAATTTTCTGCCGGTATCACGAACGGCGAACAGGTTTGTTGTGTCAGAACGTTGTGTTGTTCGGAACTGTGGCTAGCGCCAAAACGGCTGATGTTCTGTTGTCTGTTTCATGCGGCGGATGTGTTACCTCGAAATGATCCATACTCTAGGCGGGGCAAGCTGAGACGTTCTTGCTGTTTAACCCGTGGTCGACGGAGGCTGCGGGAAAATGGATCTGGGGATCTGGGGGAATGGGGTGGTTGTTGTGTGGTTAGGTTTTTCCAATTGCGTCACTCATGGTTGGAGTGTGCCTAAGATGGCATTGGTGGGCGTGCGATGCGCGGCTGGCGGTGAATTAGATGATGGCGAATCCAGTTTCTCTTTCCAGCAGTCGCAGCATGCGATTGAGATTATGCACAGTCCCCTTGATCAACTTCTGAACCTGCACTCGGGCCGACCTCCGTGGCGGTTCACAAGTTCGCCAAGCCGGCGTTCGACTCGGGGATATTCCGACTTCACCGCCGCGTCTTCTTCCGTCCGCTTGCGTTGACGCAAAATTTCATATTCGGGTTCGTAGTCGTTCCGCGTCACCGTTCTGCCATGCTTCTGATTCGGCGAAAGACACTGCTCCATCAGCGGACATGCGGCACACGTTTGTTCCTGCTCCAGCAGATTCAGAGTGTCGGCGGTT
>JBDNHJ010000151.1:0-6786 GCA_041688835.1 Fuerstiella sp. | reverse complement strand
GGCTGTGAGTTAGAACTCATCGAACGCGTGCACCGCACCGGGTGGCGAGACATCTTTTCCGGCGCGGCCTGCCCGCCGTGGAACACTTTCCGCGAGCGTCCCGAATGACTTCACTCCACGACAACGTCAGCCATCGTTGCTTCACTCGCCAGACGCAGTCGAAGTCATCGCCGCTGCGCCGCTCACACCCGATCGCGTGCAAAACCGAGCTAACAACCGGCAAGATTCGAATGACAGCCGCAACTCGCAGCATCGCCAAACTGTTCACGCCGCCTTATGGCGTGACATCGAGTCGTCCCCGGGCTAACTTGCTAGTCAGACAGGATTCGATGACGTCATTGATTCCGCAAGGGCAAACGGTCAAAACCTGACCACCCGTCCTCCGCACACGAAGCGGAAAAGTTCAACGCACGATCTAATTGACGGCAAATTCTGCCGAATGCAGCGTTTCCAGCGTTTTACGGTCCCAAACGCTTCGCAGAACGAACCACCATTGACCCCAAAGCGACTATTTGACCCCATAACGGTAGTCGCGACTACCGCTCAGAATCGCTGGAGGCAGTAATCTCAAGCACGCTGGCCACCCGCTCGTCACCGATGCCTACCACTGACCGAGGCAGGCCGAGAACGGCCTTCGCTGACGATCCTGATCAGAAGACAGATCAGAAGACAGATCACGGCGACGAATAGAATCCACGGCGACGAAACGCTATCGTGACGCTCAGAAAACAGACTACCGCTAGAACTGGCCCCGGAATCTACAAATGGAATTATTCGACACGCTTACTCGGCTGGCCTCGCGACTTGAGTCTCAGCGTGAACTTCTTGCGACGGAAGAGGCAACAAAGAACGCCGTGATAATGCCGATCATTAACGCACTCGGATACAACGTATTTGATCCGGCTGAGGTGGTCCCAGAATTCACTGCAGATGTCGGCGTGAAGAAGGGGGAAAAGGTCGACTACGCGATCGTTATAAACGCTGAACCCACCATCCTGATCGAATGCAAGAGCATAAATACGAAACTGGACTTCAAGCACGCATCGCAACTCTATCGGTATTTTGGAGTTACCGGTGCTCGGTTTGCCGTTCTGACCAACGGGCAACACCTCTGGTTCTATACGGATCTTGATTCGCCGAACAAGATGGACTCGAAGGCGTTCTTCAAATTCGACATACACGACTTCGACGCACGCGACGTTGCGGAACTCAGCAAGTTCGGAAAGGGTGTGTTCAACCTTGAGAACATCTTGGCGAACGCAACCGAATTGAAGTACACACAACAACTCGGCGCTGTCTTGGCTGCCGAAGTCGAATCACCGACAGATGAGTTAGTCCGGCATCTGACGTCAAAAATCTACGGCGGTCGCTTTACAGCGGCGATCTGCGATCAGTTTCGACCGCTAGTGAAGTCGGCCTTCCGGGATTTTATTAACGATCGGCTCAGCAGCAGACTGAAATTTGCTCTCCAAGGGGTAGACGCTGACTTAGAGGGCGGTGACGAAGCCCCGGAAACGAGCGCGTCCGATGATGGGATCGTCACCACTGCGGAAGAGGTCGAAGGCTTTCACATTGTCAGGGCAATTCTGGCAAAACATATTCCCATTAAACGGGTCGTGATGCGAGACACAAAGAGCTACTGCGGAGTTCTGCTCGACAACAACAACAGGAAGCCTATTTGCCGCCTGCACTTTAATGGTTTGCAGAAGTATGTTGGGATATTTGATGCGTCGAAGGTGGAGACTCGCAATCCGATTGACACCCTAGAAGCGATCTACGGCTTCGAAGACCAAATTGTGGCAGGCGTGCAAAGGTACGATGGGAATAACGACGATGGTGCAGCTAAGGATGTAGGTGATTCGTAGAGCCGCCATCAATTCTTCGGCCTCGACCGCCCGCCTGCCTTATGGATCGAAGCCCCGTACACGCGATCCTGTGCGACCGGTTTTCATGCGCTAGCGCAAAGAAAGCCCACCCCACTGCGAGAATGGAATGGGCACGTCGCGGTCGTCCCTCAGCTTTCGCCGATCGTCAGGTAGGCCGACGGAAAAAGAACGTCGGCCCAGAACAAGAACGTCGCGTTCGCAATGGGTCAAACGCAGTAGAAATTAAGTGGTGCTCGGGCCTGCTCAAGCGCTTCGACAAGATTCTGTTTCATGTCCGGCAGCATCCCGGTCAGCGACACCAGCTCGGCTTCAATCTCAAGTCGAATTTGCGGCCATTCAGGGGACAATTTGCGTTTCAGGATTCGATTGACGTCGCCCACCAGAACCGCAGCACGGCAACTACGATGCAGCATTTCCAAATACGCGTTTTCGTTGGGGTAACGGCCAGGCGACAGGCAGCATTCCAATTCCTGAACCCGGACCTCAGCATCGGCGATCTGTCGACCGATCGAACTTTTGATCAGATTGACGTCGGCATTCACTTGGTCGTGAATGTGTTGCGGCACTAGCGCACGCAATGCGACAACAGCTTCCGTTTGCTCGAAAACACGCTTGACTGACCGGTCCCGTTCAGTCGCAATTCGGCGTTCTTCGGCCTCAAGTTTTTCCCGTTTCAATTGCAGCTTGGGCAGCTCTGTTTCAGCCACCTTCGCAGCCGTCGCAGCCTCCGTCGTCGCCGCCTCACGATCGGTAACACTGCCTGCAATCGCCTGCAGTCGCAACACGTTGTTGACACGTCGCAGCTGGTTCGTGACGGTGGCGTCCGACCAGCCCAGCTTCTGAAAGAACACAGATTCCGGATAGCTCGGTCGTCGATTCGCTTGGACGATTTCTCGAAGCAACACGTCGGCCTCTCCGAGGTCGGATCGATGTGAGTCTGCAACCTCAGCAGCCAGTGAATATTCTTGCGTGGTCATTCGTTTTGATCTTTTCTGAAAGTGATTTTGATTATCGACTGTTGAATTCGCGGAGCATCTTTTGACGCAGGCCGGGATTGTTTCGGTTTGCCAGTGTGACACTGCCGGACGCCAGAACCGCCGTAGCCCAGCGAGCCGTAGCCGTTTGTGACTTCCGTTTTCGTTTCGCTAGGACCGCTGGTGCTCGTGCCAACCGCGGCTGCGATGGTTCGACGATCCTGTCAGCGAAGCCCAGGCGGACGGCTTCGGTCGCATCAAGGAATGTTTCGGCGGCCATCATTCGGCGAATGGTGCCGACTGATTGACGGCTGCGCTTGGCGTAGGCTTCGGCCATTCCTTCAGCCAGCGAATCGAGCAACGATTGGTGTGCCCCGCTACCTTCGTCCATGTGGGGTTCGTGGAGCATTATAAACGCGTTCGGGTGCATCTCGACTTCATCACACGCGGTCAAAACCATGCTTGCCGCCGACAACGCCATTGACTGGACGACGCCGGTCACCTTGCCGCCGTATTCGTTGAGCTGATCGACCATTGCGTTCGCTTCAAAGCAACTGCCGCCTTCACTGTGGAATTTCAGCACAACAGGACTGTCATCAGTCGGCAATTGTGAGCGAAGCCACGACGCTGAGATCTCGTCGGGACCCGGCCCAATCTGTTTATCGATCCAAATGACTGTACCCCCGCTGAATTCTGCCCGGAATTGTGCGGTCTTCCGTCGCATCGCTTCGCCGTGAAATCTTTGGTCAACCATTTTGAGTTCCTTAAAAGTGTGTCGTGAGTCCGAATCCTAGCGATCGGCGGTCCCGTTGTGTTCGAAGCCAGTACCAGCGATAGCACCGACGACAGAAACAATTCGCCCCAGGTGATCCACTCGGCTGAGTTGCTTGCCGGTATTTTTGCAGTTTGAACATTTGCAATACGTAATTCGGCTATTGCCCCGTGTGCGCGTGCTGTAGGCAAACATTTTCCCCAGGGAACAGTTAGCGCATCTGTCGCCAGATCTCATTTTGCCACCCGCAGCCCAGGCCCCTGGCTTTCAATCTGATCAATCCGTGCTCGCAGCTCATGGTGCTCCTGCAGTGGGCCGAGCATCGCCAGCAGCTTCGTTGCCGATGCCAGAACGACCTTCTCGTCCGAAGAATCGAGTAGCTTCACAAGGGCATTCGCGGCCTTTGTTGCGTTGGTGCTCAGCACAGCAACTGCCGCACCAACGAACTGAGTCCGCAGGCGAGCCACTTCGTCTTTGAATTCAGCAGTCGCTGCTAGCATGTAGGCTGTTTTCTCGGCACAATTCGCTTCTTTTGCGGAATCGCGAATGCTCTTTCCCGAGGCGTGATGCAAAGCGAGCGCTGGTAAAAATCGGCTATTCTTCATCGGTGGTTCTTTCAAAATAACAGGGCCAGCCCCAGCCAGACGCGGGCAGAGGAATGTGGATTTCGTGCGGATCGCGCGGTTCCAGCGTTTCGAGCATCGTCCGC
The DNA here is from genome assembly GCA_041688835.1 of Fuerstiella sp. Classification (GTDB taxonomy): domain Bacteria; phylum Planctomycetota; class Planctomycetia; order Planctomycetales; family Planctomycetaceae; genus Fuerstiella. Next base: position 2,445 of record JBDNHJ010000151.1, on the reverse strand, counting down.
TCGTCGTGGAATGAGGTTAGATACAACTCTTCAAACGCAGCGTCATTCGCTACGGCAGCTGTGATCTCGGGCGGTTCGGCGATTCCATCGACCGGCGTGTAGCAAGCCCGGCCCTGCGTGTCGGAATTAGCCGCGACGATGCCGCACGTGAGAAGGGGCAAAATCATTTCGTTTTTATCATCCCAGTCGTTTGGGCAGCCGACACAATCGTGATTCCACAGAACGGATTCACGAACCGCACGGCACGACGTCCCCAGGGACAATAGCCGGAGTCTGGCGAGCACAAAGACGCCCGTGCCGTGGAAGCTGTGAAGACGATCGCCCACCATCGCCCGTGCTGTCGATTCACCTCTGTGTGTCAGAAATACGCTTTGAACTTGTCCGCCGGAATGAACGGCCGCAGTCATTCCGGCAGCGATCAGCCGTTGACGGAGTTCATGTGCCGATTTCCAATTGCTTCGGCCATCGGCTTTCACAGCGACGCCGACTTGGCCCGCCAGGTACTCTCGCTGTCGTCGACGGATTTCCGTGAACGATGTTCGACTGTTGCGTTGAAAACGCCACGGCCACATCAGCGCGTCGCGTCTCGCCAGAATGGTTACCAGCAATGCGGATTCCTCGCGGGTCGGTGCGGTCGTGTTGTCATCTCGCTCCAGTGCGGCAAGTCGTGAAGAAAGTCGCTTCATAATTTTTCCGATTTAAGAAGGTAGGTTTTTCCCAGCGTTTCAAAAGCCGGGATTCTTTTCACCGCGATGAAAAAGGCAAAAGCGTGGAGGACCCAAAAGGGGCGGCGGCACCCCCTGCGTCGCCTGTGCCGCGTTGCTCCCCCCATCATGAAACTCATTCGGGTTCAACGTCCAATGGCGACACGGGCGATGCAGGGCACCTTGCTGTGGACACCGCGTAGTCTTCAGCATCCACCGGCAGCAACCGACCATCAGCAGCCAGTACGACCGGCCTCAGATCACACCGCAAGCGTCGCAGGCGAACTTCTTCACTCCACGTCGACTGGATCTGCAGACAAGCCGCTGCGATTTGTGGTGGCGTTGGAGCTGGTGTCTTGTGGCTCATGGTGTTCCTTGTCGCTGGGATGTAGGTCCCGGATTGGATAGATGCCGACCTCCCCGTTTGACCTCCCCGATAACCTCCCCACTTCCCCGATCGATCGGTAGCAGTCACTTCCTCTGACCTCACCTCCCCACTATCTTTATAGTGGGGTGTGGTAGAGGTGGTGACAGTCAAAGACCTCATAAATTCACCTCCCCGACTTCGGGTGGGACGTGGACAAGTCTCCATCCACCAGTGGGTGCTTTGCTTCGAGGTGGCTGGAATTCCGAAACCCATGCAATGCGGTCTTCTGCTTCAAGTTCGGCAATAGCCTCCCTGAATGACTTTTGGCTCGGGTGATTATTTGACAGCTTGTTTTCGGATGCTGTCGAGTCTGGTTCACGTTTCAGGGTCTCCAGAATCGAGTGAGCCTTATCCTTGACGGCATTGGTCATGCGGGTGTCATTGCGGCTCTGCATTTGTTTCAGGACTGGTTCGATGTCTGCAGCCTGTTCCCACAACGGGAATTCCCACCGCAGCGTCTGCGGCTCGACTGGAGCAAATGTTCTGACGGCAGCATCCAACACAGCCAGTTCTGGAGCATCGTTGTGTGGCCGAATAGTCAGGTGGCAATCGACGGTTCGCGCTTGTGCCCCGCCGCCCGATCCAATGTCCGTAACAGCCTTCCCCGCCTGGTCACCTTTTGTGCTGTGATGTACCAAGCAAATGACACAATCAAGCTGCTTGGCCAGTCGGTCGATGCCGTTGTGGAATTCGGTTTGATCGTCGTTGCTATTCTCCTGCCTGCCATGACCGAAGAATCTGTATTTCGCATCAAGTACAATCAACGTCAGCTCGCCAGGCTTGAATTCGGCAAGCTGCGTCTGGATGTCGCCCAATCCGACGGGCTCGCCTCGCAAATCAACATAGTCAAAGGCAGCCCGTTCTTCGTCGTCATAAATCCGCATAGCATCAGACACGGACTTCATGCGGTTCTGAATGGTCTCGTCGTGCAACTCATTGTCGAGCAACAGAACACGGCCCCGTTTTGTTGGCCGTCCGAACCAGTCACGTCCTGTGGCGACACTGAACAGCAGCCCCAGTGCGAGCCACGACTTTCCGATTTTGGTGGCCGCCACGATGTTGACGACTTCCCCGCGCCGTGCGAGCCCGTCGATCACGACTTCCCGCATCTTTGCGGGATTCGCGACCGCATCCCAAACGGACTTCAAACGCCACGTTGGGCGTGATGTATGTTCGTCCGCAGGCCTATCGGTTTGCTGAGAATAATAACGTTCTTCCGGTGGTAGTTCGGCAGTTTGGCTGAGTGTGCGATTCATAGTGTCAGTGCGCGGGTTAAAACCGGCCACTTGTTTGCGGGTCAAAACCGGCCAGGGT
>JBDNHJ010000150.1:0-4764 GCA_041688835.1 Fuerstiella sp. | reverse complement strand
CGGATTGCCTGCGGAACGCGTGTCGCTGGATGTGTCAATCGCTCGCGGGTTGGACTACTACACCGGCACGATTTACGAAACCTTCCTCGGCGACCTGCCGGGCATCGGCAGCGTTTGTTCTGGCGGTCGATACGACAACCTGACGCAAAAATTCACGTCTCAGGAATTGCCAGGGGTCGGCGCGAGTCTCGGCCTCGACCGCATGCTGGCGGCAATGGAAGAATTGGGGATGACTCAGACGGCAACAACACCCGCCCCGGTGTTGGTGACGATGTTCGAACGTTCTCGAGCCACCGATTATCTGCAAGTGGCTCGCCGACTGCGGCAGGCCGGCATCGGTGCAGAAGTTTTTCCCGACGCCAAGGGCTTGGGCAAGCAAATGAAGTATGCCAATAATAAGGGGTTTGAGGTTGCGTTGATTGCGGGAACCGAAGAATTTGCGGCCGGAACGTGGCAGGTCAAAGGCCTGAAAAACGGTGCTCAACAACAGGCCAGTGACGCGGACGTGGTGGAGGTTGTGCGTTCCATTATCAGCACATAGCCTTCAAATTGCTGTCTTTCGAAGATTGCCGAACATTTTCTCGTAAGCCGCTCATATTCGCCAGTCGGTATAGATTGACAACGTTTCTGCGGTAATATTGACGGCAGCGGAGATCGCGGAAGTCGTCAGGACTTTCGACGGGCGCTCCGGTGGCGTCGAAATTCTTGACGAATTCCGCTACGAAAGACTTAACGGCGTGGGGCGTTAGCCCGCTTTCTCTGAAGGGCGTTGACGATGCTGGAATCGGAACAAAAATCGGGCCACGTCAGTTCGGATGTCGCGGCTGAATCCGACGACGTTTCGAATCCGAATTCTGAATCGACTCAGCATTCCACGGGAACTCGAAAGCTACAGCGAGTTGCGAAAGCGCAGGAAGAAATTCGTTCTGCCAAACGCACGACAGCGAACAAAACCCGTTCGTCGGCAGCAGTTGCAGCGAAGGCCCAACAGCCGGAAGACTTTATTGGCGTCACGCTAGCCGACGGGCGGTATACGGTGAAGTCACAGCTGGGCAAAGGCAGCATGGCTTATGTCTTCCTTGCGGCCGACAGTCGTTTGGAAACAGACGTGGTGGTGAAGGTTCCGAAGCCCGAAATTATGGGCACCAAAGATTTTCGCGAACGCTTCAAACGCGAAACTCAACTGCTGGTCAAGTTCTCACATCCGCACGTTGTCAGCGTATTGGACATTGGCGAATTCCAGCAACTGCCGTTTGTTGTGATGCCACTGCTGTCGGGTGGCAGTCTGGCAGATCACATGAAACGCAACAGCAATCATCAGGGGCAAATGGAACTCGAAACGTTAAAACAGTGGCTGCCTGGCGTTTCGCGTGCGTTGGATTTTTGCTACCGCAAAGGCATGGTTCATCGTGATGTGAAGCCCGCCAATATTCTGTTCGACGACGACAGCAACCCGTTCGTGGCGGACTTTGGGTTGTCGAAAGTGATGTACGGCGACCACGCGGATCTGAATTCGTCCGAGACCGCCGCTGGGATTGTGCTGGGAACTCCGAATTACATTTCGCCAGAAATCATACTGGCCAAAGATTACGACGGCCGCGCTGATCAATACTCGCTGGGCATCACTGTCTATCACGCGTTGTGTGGCAAGCCGCCCATGCAAGGCAACAGTGCCACAGCCACGATGGTGAACCAAACGCAAAAGCAACTCGAATTGCTGTCCGATGTGCGGCCTGATGTTTCGGAACGCTTGGCTTTGGTGATTCAGAAAAGCATTGAGAAAAATCCTGACAAGCGTTTCGATTGTTGCGAAGCGTTCGCAGATGCCGTTGTCGATGCCCTGCGAATTCCACGAAAAAACGCTGCTGCGAGTGCTGGGCCTTCCGCGACCTCCGCTGCCGTTGCACAGAAGTCGTCCACGGTGGCGTCCGCAGCGCCACGGAAAGCTCGACCGAAGCCAGCCGCCGCCCCTGCATCACACCCACAACCCGCTGTAAAACGAACGTCTACCCGCAGTAAGCCGCGTCGAGCTCCGAAGTCGGAGGATCTGGATTGGCTGAGCGTTCCAGCGACGACCGCACTTCCGCCCCAGAAAGGCACCACGCGCAACACCACTCGAAAGCAGACTTCGCGAAGCAAGAAACCAACCGGCGGAATTTCCCTGTTTGGTCAGCAGTTGTCGACGCCCTTGGCTGTCGCATTTGCAGTCTTGCTGGGGTTGCTGCTGGTGTTGTCGGTCATGAAATACTTCACGAGTGCATGACGTAGCCACCGTCGACGTTGATGGTCTGACCAGTGACTTCGCTGGCTTTCAGTGATGACAGAAACACGATCATGTTGGCCACGTCTTCAGGCTTCTGCCAGCGTCCCAACGGAACCAGTTGCCGAATTTTCTGCGCCGCCCACTGGTCGTAAGTCAGCTGGTTTTCGGCAGTCTGCCGTGCGTTCCATGATTGCCACACGTTTTTGTTTAACGGCGTCTGCACCATTCCGGGGCACACTGTGTTAACGCGAATGCCGTGGCTGGCAAGATCCTTGGCCATCACTTGTGAGAAGTTGATGTTGGCGGCTTTCGACGCACTGTAGGGCGGGTCTGTGGGTGAACCAATCTGGCCGGCGACCGACGCCACGAACACCATACTGCCGCGACCACGTTCGACCATGGCCGGCGTGATTGCATGAGCCACGTTGACGACTCCCAGCAGATTGACATCGATGACTCGCGACCAGTCACGCGGTTGCAAGTTTGTAAACGGAACGCCGAATTTTCCTGACCCGATTGCAGCGGCGTGTACGAGGTGATTCAGAGGGCCAATGTTCTGTTCAAGGTCCGCCGCAGCAGCGCACACGGCCGCTTCGTCGGTGATGTCAACAACAGTCGCATGACAATTGTTGCGGTCAGCAGCAATCTGCTTGCATTCTGGAGACTGATCCCAGATCACCACCGTCGACCGCTCAGCCAAAAAACCATCGACGCAGGCGAGTCCAATTCCGCTGGCACCGCCCGCGATCAGCACGATTGAATTCTCCAGTTTGAGCTGCACTCTGAAAATCCTACGAATTGGGCTGTGGCAGTGGCGGCTCCCGTCACCTTCACGCTCTTCATCTTCATCTTAATCGGTTAGCGATGTCGGCGTCAGATTACGATTAAGAATCTGTTGGCGTTGGGAATCGCTACGGGCGGGATTGGTTATCGGAATGTGGGCCGACGCTGCTAGGAGGTCATAACTTCGCTGGCCCAGCGTTCGCGGATTTCCTTCAGTCGTCGTTCGACTGACCTGAGGCTGATGTTGAGTTTGGCGGCGAGTTCTTGATTGGATAATCCTGCGGTCTTCAACAAGGCAATGGCTTGCAGTTGGTCGTCTTCCAGTGCAGCCAGCATTTCCGTACACCGCTCTGCAATCATCATTTTGACTTCAGGCGATGGGTCACTGCTTGGAACCTGCGACAATATTCCTGCCGCCCCGTCCCTTTCATGACTCATTCCTGATTCGTTGACAGTCCGGCCACCGCCTCGCTTTTGACGACGTTCTTTGATGATTTCGTCGATCACATTTCGCGATGCCACTGTGACCAGTAGCTTCCACAGCGATTCTCGATTGTCCAGTGTGGGGTACTTGCCATTCAGCAGTCCCTGAAAAAGCTCCGCCAGCGAATCCAAGGCGACGTCTTCTTCGTCGCCCAATGTCCGCGACGGACTACTCAACTTTGCCTTCACTTGCACGCGGAGTCGAGCATAGAACCGCTGCCACAACAGCGGAGCCCCACCGGCATCACCCGATTGCATGCGACGTATGATGCGAGTGACCGAACCTTCGTCGTCATCATCGTCGTCGATTGTATTGTCAGGCGTCGTCACCGAAAGCGACTTTCGAACTTGCAAGGTGTGTAGAATGAGCCGTCTTGGCTTCCATCCGCAGGAGTGCCGAGAATACTATCCTCCAAGCGGCACGAAAAACAATCCATCCTTGCAACTTGCGTTTAATCGGCGTTGAGATACAGCCCCCTAGGAGAAATCTGTGTGGTGGTTTTGACGGAGCGAAATTGGAGTCGTAGCACGACACGTGGAAATTTGCTTAAATCTGCAGCACGGAATCGCCAAAACGGCTGCCCAAGAAGGAATCATGACATGTCAGATCTAGCGGATCAACATTCGCCCGTCACTTCACTGTTTTCGACAGACGTTGCTGCAGCAGTACGGCTGACGGATGAGCAATTGGCCAGCTACAAGCGTGATGGTTTTGTCGTTGGCCCGCGAATTTTGAACTCGCAGCAGTTGTCTGCGCTGACGGCGGAATTGACCCAGTTGGCCGACCCAGATCACGACGGCCGGCAACTTTGGTATGAGTACCATTCCAATGAAGCGACGGATCCTGACACCGTGCTGTTTCATGCCCTAGGAGCATGGCGACTACGGCCCGCCTTTCATGATAGTTTATGGAATGCTGCGTTTACAGTTCCCGCCAGTCAGTTGTTAGAAGGCAACGTTCGCTTCTGGCATGATCAACTGTTTTGCAAGCCAGCTTTGCACGGCGGCGTGGTCGCATGGCACCAAGATTATTCGTACTGGATACGAACGTCGCCCATGGCGCATCTGACTTGCTGGATCGGCTTGGACGACGCGACCGTCGACAACGGCTGCATTCAATACGTGCCGGGCAGTCATCAATGGGATCTGCTGCCCGTAACAGGATTAGCTGGCGACATGACCGCCATTCGGAATGTGTTGACGGCTGACCAATGGGCTCGATTCAACGAACCCGT
>JBDNHJ010000149.1:0-9968 GCA_041688835.1 Fuerstiella sp. | reverse complement strand
GCGTTCTTGATGTCCTAGAGACACGAGACGGCAGTGGCGAACAGGCTGCAGCTGGCGTTCTTGATGTCCTAGAGACACCAGACGGCAGTGGCGAACAGGCTGCAGCTGACGTTCTTGATGTCCTTGAGACACCAGACGGCAGTGGCGAACAGGCTGCAAAATCTCCTGCGCTGCCACAATCAGCATCGGCAGAATCGGCGAGCCCCGCTTCTGAATCACAAACACAATCACAGCTGCGACTCAGTCCACACATCGAACTGACTTCGCAAGAACAGTTCACGCCCGACAATCTATGGGATGTTCCCGATCAGCCTGACACTGGCACGGTACCTCAAGCCGTTGCTGGCGGTCCTAATCCAACCACAAATCCGGCCGCTGCAATGTTGATGCCGGCATCGTCCGTCCACGACTTCGGATCGTCAGTCGACGTATCACTGGTGGACGCTCCCAATCTTGCAGAACAGATTGCGGCTGAGGCTGTGAAGCATGCTGAGGTTGTGAAGCATCAGGGCCAACAGCGGTTCACGATGCGACTGGCCCCCCCCGAACTGGGCAAGCTGATCGTCGAAATGCAACGCACGGAACACGGACTGACAATGCGCGTCAACGCGGCTGATCCAGTCACGTTGGGACTCATTCAATCCAGCCTAGAAGAACTGAACGCCAGCCTTGGTCGGCAGGACTCGGTGTTTCAGGAAGTCAATATCGACGTTTCGACCGGCGGTGAATTTCAACAGTCGTTTGCCGATCGCTCTTCGCAACAAGCACTAGGCAAAAGCCAGTCACGCATGTCCAGCGATCCACCGGCGACTTCGCCCCCTGACAATCAGCAGAATGTAGATTTTGTAGCCTGAAGCAGGGCATTGGAAACCGCGTCATTTTCACGACGAAACTGTTTACGACAAATCGAACGCACCAACACCATTCACTTTCAAGGACGAAATTATGAATGTGACAAAATTCGATCCCGAGCAAAGTTACCAACAGTTCATTCAGTTGATGGTTGCTCAAATCCAATACCAAGATCCGCTGGATCCTGTCTCCCAGGAAGGCACCACTGCGCAGCTGGCGCAGATTTCGACGGTCTCCGGCATTGAACAGTTGAACCTGCAGTTCAGCGAACTGCTGGACGCTCAAACGCTGTTCGACGGTGCAGAACTGGTCGGGCATCATGTGGAATACAAGTCGCCCATCACGGGAGAGGTTCTGACAGGGCAGATCATGGAAGCTCGCGAAGCCGGTGGTCGGCTTTCGCTGTCGGTCAATGGAGAGCAGATCGGTCTGACCGACGTCAACGCGGTTGTGACGGCAACAACAGCACCCTAAACGTGCTTCCAGACGAAGTATTTCCATCACGCGCCCCGCAGCGCATTACACAACTTTTAGAAATCGTATTCGACAGGATCCCACAACATGGCTAATAGTTTGCTGACAGGGTTTTCCGGCTTGGCGACGCACCAACGGATGATCGAAGTGGTTGGTAACAATCTCGCCAACCTCAACACAACAGGCTTCAAAGCTCAGCGTGCGTCGTTTGCGGATGTGTTCTACCAAACCGTCAAAGGCGGATCTGGTGGAGTGCCCGAAGTCATCGGTGGTTCGAACCCCGCTCAGATCGGAAACGGCAGTAAGCTGGCGTCCGTCGCGGTGAATTTCTCGCAGGGCGGACTCGAAGCCACAGGATCCGAAATGGACTTTGCGATCGACGGAGAAGGATTCTTTGTCGTGAATTCCGAGGCCGGTCCGCATTATACTCGCGCAGGTGCGTTCGGAATCGATAACAACGGCTTTCTAGTGGATTCGTCAACTGGGTTTTATGTGCAGCGTTTCGGAACGACGGGCGAAATCGGTTCGCTGGGGCCGTCCTTTCAATCGCCCGGATCGAACAGCATTCATCTGCCGATCGGAGCCAGCCTTCCCGGTAAAGCGACCAGCGTGGCCAGCTTTCGAGGTAACTTGTCACCATCCAGTCAGCCGGGCGCTACGCAAACAATCACGATGCGGAATCCCTTTACTGTGGCTGGTGCTGCCGCCAGTGGGACTGATCTGCTGAATAGTTTGGATTTTATCGCGACGGATTATGTTGCGGGAGATCAATGGCGAGTGTCCGGGACCAACAAGGATGGCACCACGTTTTCGGCGGCCGTTGATGTCGATGGCAGCACCACGCTGCAAACACTGATTGACGGCATTAACGCAGAACTGACCGGAGCGACTGCCAGTCTGAATGCGGATGGAACTCTGGTGGTGAGGGCGGACCAAGCCGGCGCCACATTGCTGGGTGTGAACGTGGGTGATGCCATTGGCAACACGGGAGTGGCGAATTTTTCCAGCCACTATCTTGAGACCACAACGAGCGGCACAGAAGGGGAAGTTGTGCGCGCGGGGATTGACGTCTTCGACGAACAGGGCAACGTGCATGTGATCGGTATCGAGCTGCGGCCGCAAGATGACGGCACTTGGCGACTCGACGCTAGCGTGGCTCCAGCGGAAGGTGTCATGCTGGACTCCGTTGTCGAAGGCATCACACTGAACGCCGATGGCAGCTTTCGCGCGGCCGGTGCGGGGACGGGAGATACGAATCTGGTGTTTCAGTTTGGCAATTCGCTGCCGCCGCAAACCGTGCGCGTGAACTTTGGAGATCCGGGGACATTTACGTCGCTGACAGCCATCGCTGTGGCGTCTTCTGTAGCGGCCGAGCAAGACGGATATTCGACAGGAACTCTTGTCGGGATTAACGTCGACGAAGCCGGAATTGTCGAAGGGATTGCCAGCAATGGACGCTCGTTCGCTTTGGCTCAGATGGCCATTGCCTTGTTCCGCAATCCTCAAGGACTAGAAGCACAGGGCGATAATCTGTTTCGGGCGACAACCAGCAGCGGCCCCGTCGAACTCGGCTACGCTCAATCAACCGGACGTGGCGCACTGCTCAGCGGCCAGCTGGAACAATCCAACGTCGACATCGCTGTCGAATTCACCCGCCTGATTATCGCTCAGCGAGGCTTCTCTGCGAACGCTCGAACGATCACCGTGACGTCCGAAATCCTCGAAGAACTCACCGGCCTGCTGCGATAGTTTCCGGCACTTGCCGTTCGTAACCTCTCGTGCATGAGTTTCTGTGCATCACGAGCCGTTTTGGCGCGAGCCAAGGACTCCAACGAAGGACTGACAGCGATTTTGGTCGACGAACCGGTGCGTGTCTGAGGAAATCACGAAGCCGTTTCGACGTTTCGCTACAACTTTCAGCAAACTCGTCTAAGCTTCGACACAGTCAGGTGGTGCATCCGTAGCTCGGTGGTCCCCACCGAGACTTCGTTTGCCCAACTCATTCCTCAGAAAACAATTTGCCATGCCCTTTGTGAAGCCCATTGCCGAAGCCGACGCCGTTGATAAAGCTGTACAGGCATTTTCACGCATCAAAGAAATTTTGGGAGTCGACGAAGTCCCCGAAATTTTTCGCTACATGGGCAACTCACCACCCTTCGTTCACGACTTCTTTATGAACTTCCGCAAGTTCGTGCTGTCTGCGGGCAAGCTGGACGAAAAGAGCAAGCTGTTGATCGCGGTGGCCGTCGCGGGTCAGGCGGGCTGCCAGACATTCATGACGTATTTGTCCGAATTCGCAGCGGCCAAAGACGTGTCGCAACAGGAACTCACGGACGCACTGGCCGTCGGCGCGACGAACTCGATGTACAACGTGTTGTTTAAGTTTCGAGATATCGCGGGGGTGGAAGTCTTTGAAGGCATGCCCGTCGGCTTGCGCGCTCACACCTTTCAAAGCACCGCGCTGTCGGACGAAACGGTTGAACTGATCAACTTGTCGTTGAGCGATATTAACGCCTGCAAACCCTGCACGTCGGCTCACGTGGCCAAGGCACGGGACGCTGGCGTCAGCGACGAAGCGATTTACGAAGCAATTCAGTGTGCCGCCACCATGATTGCCGGCACGCAGTTTCTGCGTTCGATTGGAGTTGCGTAGAACAGTCGGCGTACAGATTTGGGACGCCGTTATTGCACAGCGTTGCGTGCTGCTACACCAGATTCGGGGATCAAAATCCGCCGGCAGCCAGCAAAACGTTCAAGCCCTGTAGCGACGTGCTGCAATACAGTGACGCAGATCGCCCAACATCGCAGCACTTCTGCACAGTTGGAATTTTGCATCCCCTAAACAGGTGAATGGCACGCCGAATGCATTATCGAGATTCGGCGAGATTCGGCGAGATGAAGCATCGGCCCGCACTCATCTCGCCGTTCTGGTTGCGAACGTCTCCCCTTCGGGGGAGGCGTTCTTTTTTATGCGCTGTCACACAGTTACGAACTGCACGACAACATCGAACAGCCGGGCCGCGTCCGCGCCCAGTCGGGGCGTTTTCGGGCGAACTCTTCCTTGCCGGGTTGCTCGTCATACGGATGACGCAGCAGTTCCAGCAACTCGTTGATCAGAGAATGATCGCCCTGTTCTGACTTTTCAATCGCCAGCGCGGCCATGTAGTTGCGCAGCACATATTTTGGGTTCACGGCGTTCATTTTTGACGCCCGAAACCCTTCCGTCGTGCCGTCCTGCTGCACGCGAATTCGGTAGCTGCGAACCCAGTTGGCAATGCGTTGCAATTTGTCGCCAACCAGCTGTTCCGGCTTGTACCACGCGTTCTGCAACGGAGCGATACAGGCTGCGTCGTCGTTCAGATGATCGGGATTGGTCGTGCCGATGTTTGTCAGCTGGCGGAAGAAGATCGTCATGTCCGTTTCAACCGACTGCATGACTTCCAGCAACTCTTTAATGATGTCCTGATCGGTGGTTGCTTGGTAAGACTTCAGGCCCAGCTTGTCGGCCATCATCACTTGAATGGTGGCTTCGTAGTGCGTGCCGTACATTTCCAAGGCTTGCTCCAGCGGTTCGGGGCTGTCGAAGACACCCAGCAATGCGTTGGCCAGCTGGTACAGATTCCAGTGAGCGACTCGGGGTTGGTTGCCGAATCGATATCGTCGCCCGCTGGCGTCCGTCGTGTTGGGAGTCCACGAGCTATCGTAATCTTCCAGCCAGCCGTAAGGCCCGTAGTCGATCGTCAGCCCCAGAATCGACATGTTGTCCGTGTTCATGACGCCATGCACAAAGCCCACACGCATCCAGTGAGCCACCATTTCTGCCGTGGTGCGGCAGATTTCTTCGAACCAGCGAGCGTACGTTTGCTGTGATGGTTCTCCCAAATGCGGAAAGTCGTTCTTAATCGTGAAGTCGACCAGCTTCCGCAGTGTTTCATCGTCACCTCGCGCGCCAAACAGCTGGAAGTTGCCGAAGCGGGTAAATGATGGAGCCACTCGACAGACGATCGCGCCAGGTTCGTACCCCGCATTGCCGTCATAGAACATGTCGCGCATCACTTTTTCACCGGACAACACCAGACTTAGAGCCCGCGTGGTCGGAACGCCCAGGTGATACATCGCTTCGCTGCACAGAAACTCACGCACAGAAGATCGCAGCACGGCCAAGCCATCCGCTGTGCGTGAATACGGCGTTGGTCCCGCGCCTTTCAGCTGCAGCGTCCAGTGTTGCCCGTTCGCGTTACGAACTTCGCCCAGATTAATAGCGCGACCATCGCCCAGCTGCCCCGCCCAGTTTCCGAACTGATGACCGCCGTAGCACATGGCAAACGGGTCCATTCCGGGTAGCAGTTGGTTGCCCCCGAACACCGCAGTGAACTGTTCTGACTCACACGCCTGATCACTTAAACCGACCAGCTCAGCGACCTCGGTTGAGTGCGCAATAGTTTCGGGTTTGGCGACCGTCGTGGGCAGCACTCGCGAAAAGCACGCATGCAACACCTGCCGTCGGCCGTTGGCGGATTCGGGATCGGCCGGCAGTTCTTGAGTGAATCGGTTTTCAAAGGACAGACCATCAAGACTGCCTGGTGAATTGGAAGACGCTGTCGCCATGACGATCACTCCTAACTATCTGTTTCCTCACCGGCCGATGTCTTGTCCTCTGAGCCTTTTAAGGTGTCAGAATCCGTCGCCGAATCCGCATCCTCGACCAGTTTCGAAGGTCGTTGAAACGCTTGAGCCTTAGCCAATTCGGCGGCGGCTGTTTCTTCGTCTTCGCCAGCGCGAGCACCCAGAATTCGTCGGACGTCGTTGGTTTCTAGGTCTTCGTGCTCCAACAATGCTTCCGCTAAAGCGTCCATCTGTGGCTTGAATTTCCGCAGCAGTTCAATCGCCGTACTGTTGGCGTCCTTCAGCAGCGTTTGAACTTCGATATCGATCAGCCGCGCGGTTTCTTCGCTAAATTCGCGCGAAGAATGCATCTCCTTGCCCAAGAACGGGTGTTCTTCGGACTGCTTAAACGAAACCGGTCCAATCGTTTCTGACATGCCCCAGTGCGCGACCATGTTCCGAGCGATACGAGTCGCGTGTTCAATGTCGCCGGAAGCGCCCGCCGAATATTCGTCGAACACAATTTTCTCAGCCGCGCGGCCACCCATCGACATCACCAGCCGCTTAAAGAACGCACTGCGTCCCACGTTGGGAACTTCTTTTTCTGGCAGAAATCGTGTGACGCCACCCGTGCGTCCACGAGGCACAATGGACACCTTGTGCACGGGGTCCATGCCTTCCTGATACCACGCCAGAACTGCATGGCCGGCTTCGTGCCAAGCGGTCAAACGACGTTCGCGGTCTTCGACAATTTCGTCGCGACAAGCGCCAATCATGATCAGATCCTCCGCGTAATAGAAGTCGACCATTTCCACAACACGTTTTCGATCACGCGCGGCTTTAATCGCCGCTTCGTTGACCAGTTTCTGCAGTTCGGCTCCAGAAAAACCCATGGTGCTGCGTGACAGAGCGTCCAAATCGACGTCGTCGGCCAACGGAACTTTTTTTGAATGCACCTTTAGGATTCCCAGACGCCCTTCGCGGGCCGGAAGATCGACGGTGACATGCCGATCGAAGCGACCTGGTCGCAACAACGCCGGGTCCAGCACATCTTGTCGGTTGGTGGCCGCCACCACTATCACGGCTTCGGTTTGTTCGAAACCATCCATTTCGCTCAGGATCTGATTCAGTGTCTGTTCACGCTCATCATGACCGCCGCCCACGCCCGCACCACGAACCCGTCCCACGGCGTCGATTTCGTCGATGAAAATAATACAGGGCGCTGCTTCACGAGCCGTCTTAAACAAGTCGCGGACACGTGTGGCTCCCACACCAACAAACATCTGAATGAATTCAGAACCGTTGATGGAAAAGAACGGCACTCCAGCTTCGCCCGCAGTAGCTCGGGCGAGTAACGTTTTGCCGGTTCCGGGAGGACCGATCAGCAGTACGCCTTTGGGAATTCTGGCGCCCAGTTTTGTAAATCGCTTGGGGCTCTTCAGGAACTCAACAATTTCCTGCAGATCCTGTTTCGCATTTTTCAGGCCCGCCACATCGTCGTACGTGGTCGGAGTATCGCTTTTTTCGAAGCGGCGAGCTTGACTGCGGACAAAGCCACCCATCATGCCGCCGCCGCCAAACGGATCTCCGCTGCGACGCATCATGAAGTAGATAAACAGCACAAACAGCAGCGGGATTGATAGGTAGGTGAGAAATTCCCAGCCGCGGCTGAGCGTTTGACGACCGGTCACCAGTTCCAGCGGAGCAGCATCGGATCCTGGATCGTCTGCGCTGCTGCCGGGAGCGGCTTGGCGTTCCAGTTCGGCCGCCAGCGTACTTTCTCCGGCATAGGGAGACAGCAACACCGTGTTGAACTGCATCTTCATCTCACCGACCAGTTCTTCAGGAACTGTCGTTGGCTGACGTCGCCATTCACCGGTCAGGATCTCACCCTGAATGTTCACGCTCTTGACGTTTTCAAGGTGTAGCTGCTGGCGGAAGTAACCGTAGGGCACGGTTGTTCCTACGGAACCGCCGCCGCTGAGCATAAAGATCATGGCGACCAGCACGAGGCCGATCATGACGAACGTCATGGGCCCGGAATTACGACGCGGTTCTTCTGACTTCCGCTGCTTGCCTGATTTCTGTCCGGAAGGTTTGTCCCCCGAAGGATCTGCCATCTGATTTCGTTTCTTTATCTGTAATTTGCGTCGTGGAATTGCCACAACGTTTATCCCAAAACGGCTCGCCGACCGTCCGTGACGGGCAAAACTGCACCAGCAAATGGCAATGACATTTGCTCGAAGCGACGAAGGTTAGCGGAGATCAAAGTTTCCTGCAATTCGCAGGGATTTTCAGTCTGCCACCTTCTCAACAACGGAGTCCGCGAATTGTTCGCCGCCAAACATTTGGTGCGAAATCACACGGAAAGGAATCAAAATTGTCTGAGTTGCCGACGGGATTGTAGCCTTCATGCAGCAAACACCCACAAAAGTTGGGCAACGAACCGCACCGGGCTGCAATCTCTCGAAATCGGGGCGACCACCCGTGGTTTTGATCTCTGTAATAAGTAGCTCAAGATTTGCATGTTTGAGCATTTAGTCAGCGTTTGCGGTTTAAAAAACAGAAATTCGCACCGTGTTCAATTCGCCAAAACCCTAGGGTTGGTTTGGTCAATTCAGGCCACTATCATCCGCGCTTCAGTCTGATCCCACAGCTTTTCCTCGATTTTGCGGCGTTTCATCCCTGCGAAGTCACTCTGCTGAAAATCAAATTCCGGCATGGACGAACTCTTTCACGAATGCGGCATCGCGGCCGTATATCACTTGGATTCTGAAACTGCCAGTCCATTGGTTCCGGGAAAAATTCCGGGACAGGCGTCCCGGATGATTCCGGGGATGCTGCTGGATATGCAGAATCGTGGCCAATTGGCAGCCGGCTTCACCACCTTCAATCCGCGACGATTGCAGCTGATTGATACTCACAAAGACGTCGGCGGTGTGCCAGAAGTCTTTCGGATGGATCATCCCGAAAGATACCTGAGCCTGATGCAGAAGTACGCCGGCGAAGCGGCCATCGGCCACGTGCGCTATGCCACCTGCGGAAAAGCCGATCGCAGTTATGCTCAGCCATTCGAACGGCATCACATCGCACGATCCAAATGGTTCAGCTTTGCCTTCAATGGTCAGCTGGCAAACTATGTGGAACTGCGTGACAAAATCCTGCAGACCACAGACTTCCATCTGGCGCGAGAAACCGACACAGAAGTTCTGAATCATTTGATTTCGCAGCAGCTGTCCGAAAACTTCGGAATTAGCCATCTGGACTTGCTGAAGGCCCTCGCGAAACGTTTGGACGGGTCATGGAACATCTGTTACCTCGATGCCAACGGCGATATGTTTGTCTCACGCGACCCGCTGGGAATGCGGCCGCTGTGCTATGCGGTGGAAGGGCCATTGTTTGCATCCGCCAGCGAAAGCGTGGCGTTGACTCACCTAGGCTTCGCCGAAGAAAACATCAAAAACGTGCCTCCCGGTCATGCCGTGATCGTGACCAAACAGGGCGTAACGGTTGAGAAATTTGCCGAATCGCCGAAGACAGCCCATTGCTGCTTCGAATGGATTTACTTCGCCAACGCGGGCAGCCACTTTGATAAAGCGGGAGTTTATCTTTCGCGCAAACGCTTGGGCGAAGAACTGGCTCGCCAAGAAACCGTCACGATCGACGAAGACACGATTGTGGTGCCCGTTCCCGATACCGCCAAAGCGGCCGCAGACAGCATGGCGTACGAACTCAAAGTGCCGTCGCTAGAAGGCTTGATTCGCAATCGCTATATCGGTCGCACGTTTATCGAAGGTTCAAATCGAGCGGACAAGGTGCGGATGAAATACACGCCGCTGCCAGAAATTCTGGACGGCAAACGCATTCTGCTGGTCGACGATTCGATTGTTCGAGCCACAACGCTGAAAGAACTGCTGCGATTGTTGCGCGACCGCGGCAAGGTGAAAGAGATTCACGTCCGCATCGCATGCCCGCCGATTATCGCCCCGTGTTACTACGGCATCGATATGTCGACGATCAGCGAACTGTTTGCTCCG
>JBDNHJ010000148.1:0-18875 GCA_041688835.1 Fuerstiella sp. | reverse complement strand
GAAAACACCCAAAATGCACCAGAAATCCCCGTTCAACGCAGTTTTGATTTCGCAGGCGATTCCTAAGATGAACTCTTCAGGTCTCTTAAGGTGATCGCTGGCCATCCGATTCCCTCGCGAAGCCACTTTAAGGACACCCACTGAGCTAATGCATCCCTGATGGCATCTAAATCGTAGAACCGAGCCTTCTCAATGATCTCAGCGGTATTCCACGGAGTCGTTTCGCCGCGATCCGCTTCCTGAATGCCTTCCTGCACGTACTGCCGAATCCGTATCGCTTCTTCCGCCCCTGAGCAATGCCATTTGAATCGGCTTCATCGAATAGGTCCTGATCGCCCGACTGCTCTGGATTCATCACCGTTCTTTCATGCCACAGCGTCAGCCGGAAGTTATTGGTTCGCATTTTACGGAGTCTCCGAAGGCCTTTCCATCTGACTTTACGAAACTTCCGTACCGTCGTCGGCCCGAATATGTGCGGACACTATCGCATCCACGGACACTCGCACAGATTCAGGCAATTCGGCCCAGCATTCCAGCAAACGTACCAGCCGTTCGTCCTTTGGTGCAGCAACTGCACCGGATTCTGCACCGTCTGCCTTGGAAACCGGCTTGTTTCCCGAGGATTTCGCACAAGGTTCGCGTCCCTCATTGCCCATTTATTTGTTGATTCTGAAAACCCAGCAGCCGTGGAACATCCCGCAGCTGACTGGGTTTTCTGCGTTCGCGGACGATGCTCCCGGGCATGGCTCTTTCCTATGGTGGCGTTCGTGTTGGGCGGTGTACAATTCCAGTGAAGAATCGGGAGTCTACATCATTGTCGGAACACTGAATGGAAGCGGCGTCGCCCGTGACCAATGAAGACGCGGTGAGGTTGATTATTCGCCGGCTTTAATTGGCAGGCGTCGACCCAGCGCTGTCAATCTGTTCACAAGCTTCATCGACATGAGAAAGAAACGTGTCGATATTCACGGTTAATTTCGACACATTATCGGGACGTGTCGATTTCATCGACATCTGGATGTGACAGCAGTTCGATCAGTTCTTGACTGGTGGCTCTGGGCAAGCGGCTTTCGCCCGCGTAAAACAAAACGACGCCGTCCGTTTCCCAGAACAACGCCTTGAGTTTGTCCTTCCGCCGGTTGATAAACAGAAACAAACTGCCGTCGTTGGGTTCGCGTCCCAGTTCCGATCGAACAATGCCGGACAGACCGCAAAAACTTTTCCGCATCTCCGTGGGATGGCTACACAGAAAGATGTTCGCCGTGGTCGGAAGACTCATCATGACAGCCACCCCTTTCCACTGTCGGCGGCGGCAAGCTGCTCAACCACCCGCAACAGCGTGGCCGAATCACCGGCCGGAATTTCCACAACCGCACGTTCGGAAAAACGAACTCGAAAGCATTCACCAACCGCTTCCAGCGTCACCGGCACAAAGCTTCTCACGCCCGGCAGCGACATCATCACGACCAACGGACTCCCGAGGCTTCCGCCGCCAAACATAGAACGAAGCCATCGATACGCCCTGCTGTTGACAGAATCCCGCGACACTCAACCCGGACTCCTCGAACCCACGAATCATTTTTTCCGACCGCGCACGAACAGCAGGATCACGTCAACGCCCCAAAAACACCTCCACAAAAAGTCATGACAAGCGATACAATGCTCGCCAGACTAAACCACCTGTCAAGAAGGGGGCTGATGGGCGCTTACGTTGAAGCGAAGGCCAAGGAGGGCGCGGTCTTGTTGCGGCTGACTGCGGCTCAGGCAAACGCCAAAATTGACGGACTTCTGTTGACTGGCGGGCTTGCAAATGTCGTGTCGTATGATGGCGATGACGCCCTTCGCGGTCAGGCTTTGAGCGGTCAATAGTTCATCGCTTACGCGCAAAACGAGACGACCCGCTTGCTTCGGATCGTCTCATCATTCGCAGAGTGGGTCATACCGCACTATGGAATCGTGGCAGGGGGCGGTGCTGTTGTCAGCGGTCCGGGAGCGAAGCCACCTTGTGGTGGTGCCTGTCCACCAGTCGAACCGGGAGGTGGCGCTTGCTGGACGCCGACGTCATTCATCAGATGGTGCAGTGCTGATTCGATCATGTCCATTTTGGACAGGATGCCAAGTTGGCCCACCTGATGATGGTGGTGACGCGACCAGTCGCGAACATCATCCTGCAGATGATGGAACAGTGCGTCCATGCCGTTGAGCTTGCTTTGGATGGCAGCCCGGTCGTTGGCATGTTCGGCAGCATGAATGTACTTGGCCACTTCCAGTAACTGATAGGCTTCGCCGTAGGTTTCGCGGAAGCCCGGATTGTGCGGATAGTTGTAGTGTAGATCCAGCAGAAATTCGTTGGTCAGTGTTTCAAGGCGACTGGCCAGATCGTCTACGTGTGAAAAACTGCCGAACGCAACGGCTACCGGCTTCTGAACCGTATAGTGGCGGCCGATCGCTGCGGTCTGTGGTGTGTAATAGTATTGGCCATTGTGGGCGTGGTACGTGGAATTGTGGCTGCCGCTGTGGGGCACGATGTAGGTTGAATTCTGATGCACGACGTCGTGATGATAGTTGCCGATGACATGCCCGTGTGAGTCTCGGATCGCGTGGTCATGATGGTCGATGTGATATCCGGGTGTGTAGTGGTTGCTGTGCGAACTGTGTCCGTTATGAATGATGTGATTGTTGTGGTGATGCTGTGCTGACGCGGATTGCGTTACTGACAGCATTGCTCCGGCAGTGATTGCCAGTGCGACGCGAGAAACGTTCATGGGGCATTTCCTTCCGTAATGGATGGTTCACTTCCGTGCGTTGAGGTTATTTTGGCCCGCTGCTCCGCAACGTTCCTCATTCTTCACAGACTGCTGTCGTAGCAATCTCATGGTATTTCGCGAAGAATGCAGGTGATGTGCCAGTGGGATTCGTTTTGATATCGGAACAAAAACGCTTGACTTTCTTTGGTTGACTGCGAATTTCGAATAACCGGCTGCGGTCGCGGTGAAACAGTGTGTTGTCGATTCGACGGCGATGCAATCTCCCCCGCTTCGCAAACACGAATCTGACAGTCAATCAACACCGATACCGAAAAGCCGCCAACGTTGACGAAGAAAACGGAAATTTCAACAATCGTCCGGTATTGGCGACGGATTCGTCAGTGAAGCCCGTTCACTCGAAGCGGCTTGTCGTTTACTGCTATGCCATCTTCTTCGCGTCCGGAGCGGCGGCTCTGATTCTGGAGATTTCGTGGTCACGACAGATTGGGCTGCTGTTTGGGCACACCACTCATGCAGCAGCGGTTGTGCTGGCAGGATACTTTGTGGGGCTGGCCATCGGGAGTTCTGTCGGTGGTCGGATCGCTCGTCGAGTAAACCCGTTACGAGCCTATGCGGTTGCGGCGATCATGCTCGATGGTCGAGTCAGTCGCACGGCTCCGACCGTTACGGGTAGCTCCACTGTTCCGTCCGTGAAAGTTTCTGGATCGGTGACCCGCTGCAAAGTGTTGGCCGCAGTGTTCGGCTTTGGCACGTTTGCAATGGAAGTGCTGTATCTGCGTCTGTTTTCGCTGGTCTTTCACAATAGCACCTACACCTTCGGCACGGTCGTCGCCGTGTTTCTGCTGGCCTTGGCTTTGGGAGCATGGTTGTCTTCCATAATGATGAAGCGCATGTCTCCGCATGTGCTGTTGGCGGGATGTCGCTGGCTGAGTGGTGCCAAATAACCGGGTTGTCGTCGGTAAAGAAGAATCCGGCAAATACTGCCGACTTTCGGCGATTCAACTGCGTAGAATCACCTCTGTCACGAACGGATTCTCTGGCCCGCAGGATGCAATGGGCATTTTACCTCTCACAAGATATCGAAGGGACGAACGATGAAGAGACTTCTCATGATTGCGGTTGTGGGCGGTGGACTGGCACTGCTTGGTGGCGAAGTGGCACTGGCTCAGCACGGCTGCGGATACGGTGGCGGATACTATTCAGCACCCGCAGCTTATGGATACGCAGCGCCAGCGTATTCCTACGCGCCCGTTTACAGGACCGCATACGCTCAGCCAGCGTATTCCTACGCGCCCGTTTACAGGACCGCATACGCTCAGCCAGCTTATTACGGTGTGGGTTTGAATATCGGAATCGGTGGTCATGGCCACTACGGCGGACATCGCTCGTACTATGGCGGTCACGGTCATTACGGCGGCGGCGGACACTACGGCGGGCATGGTCACGGTCATCATGGCGGACATGGTCATCACTAAGCGTTTCCCGGTGCGGAGTACATGCAGCATCAGTGATCGTTTGCGATGAATAACAACAAAGGCACGCCTGTGATCACAGGCGTGCTTCGTTTTGATTTTGACGTGTTCGGAAGTGTGGCTCAGTATCAGTACCCCCGACCAGTGACGTGAAAACGTTGATTGCCGTCTTCAACATCGACGTGATCGCCATGTCGATAGGCCACCGGTTGCTGACTGGTGTTACCGTAGTAACCGCTGCCGTATCCGGTTCGCGAATTGAGGTTGCCATAGCCGGTGTTGTAGCGCGAGGTTCCATAGCCGCTGTTGGAACTGAGTCCCAACGACAGTGAGGGGCGGCTGTTTGAGTAGCCACTGTTTGAATAGCCACTGTAGCCATTTGCCGCTCCGTACCCCGAGCCGTAACCAGCGTTGTATCGGTTGTTGAAATTGCTGCCGACGTAGTCATTGTTTCCATAATCACGGTAACCGGTGTTGTAACCATAGCCACCGTTGTTGTAGACGCCGGTGCCAACACCGGTGCGGCACTGTTGAGCGGCTGCGTCGCTGGCCGTCATGGCTCCCACTGCCAGCAGCGTACAGGCTGCAAGTACCAGATTCTTCGTGTTCATGTTGCTTCCTTTTCGTCGGTTCTTTGTATTCATCGTGCTTCCCTTTCCGGGGTTCGTATCGTTGTTTGGCGTAGTTGCCAGAAGAAATGAAAAGCGATTGCTGTGCCATAGCAATGAATCGACGATAAGTGGCTTCCGCAGAATGACTTACAGCATTCGTGGCGTTTTGTGCGGGCGATTTCTTCGGTGTCGCACCGATGACGGTGTGTTGTCGCTGTGAATACAACGGCACCCGCTGACTGATGTCAATCTGCGACACATCCGGCTGAGTTTGCGGATTGTCACGCGGTCATCCGTTCAGAAACGCTGCACTTCTTCGTGGCAGCCGTCTTTGACATTTCGTTTGCGACATCTCAAACGCAACAGCCTGTCGCGATCACTTCGGTTCGCGAACTGTTGCCCACAGACTCTGTAATCGGGAGATCAGCGTGAAACATTCATTGGGCATTTTTACAGCATTCGGAATGACGCTGCTGCTGACTGCCGCGACGTCGGCTCAGGACTATCGTTGTCCGTTCGATCGGAATAGCGACTACTCGGCGTCGAACCGCGAACTGTCGGATCAATACTCGGACCAGTACCGCCCGAGCGATTGCCCGGACGGAATGTGCCCGTACGAAGCGCGTCGCTACCAGCAACAACTCACGTCTCAGGGCCGCCGTGACGGAGCGTTGTCCGGTTCGTCTTACGACACAAGAATTCCAACACGCGGTCGATTGGATGACGACCGATCACCAACCTACGATCTGCGTTCGGACTTTGGGCGTTCACCCATTGACGACCGTGGTCAAAGCCATGATCGCCTTTACAACGACTACCGTCGGCCCTCCACCTACCAACAGCCCCGCCAGTTGGACCGACCGTCAGCGTACGACCGATCACTCAGCGACAATCGCGGAATCACATCCGGCCCTCCGCCGTCGTTCGACCCGTCGCGGTCATACGGTCCCTCACCGTTAAACACGCGCGGTACCGTCGATGACTTTCAAAAACACCAGCACGATGGCACCTGCAACCACGGCGATAATCCGGCAAGCAATCCTCGTCAAAGCTATGAACCCGGCCCATCCGGCAACTTTGTTCAACGTTACAACCCGACTCCGCGTGAGCAATTCTCAGCGCCACAACAACAAGGTTCCAACGAACCGATCACCGAAGGCCCACCCTCGCTTTAGGCCCGTAACGAAAGTCGCCGCGACTTTCGGGGTCGTTCTGTGTCGTTGTGGCTACAATTGCAATCAAAGTGAAAACTTTACACTTTCCCAGCGAAACATTGCCTTGAGATTCACTGGGGAAAAAAGCGCTTCATGGTGGAATCTGTCGTTGGCACGAATGTTGTCTAGTGGTCTGTCACAGCTTAATTTGAGGGTCGGGAAAATGTAGCTCGGTGGTCTCCACCGTGATTTCTCGGCGGAGACCGCCGAGCTACAAAAATAGAACCCCAGTTTTTAATGCTGACAGACCACTCGCTCAATGTCGTTCCGCGAATCACTGTAGACCAGCCACCGTAGAACCGATACAACTACAATCTGGCGGAGACTCTCCGTCTTGAACACCTTCCGTAAACTGCCATGTTTCACAGCATCATCACCGTCCTGACAACCACAGTCGTTGCGTTGCACGCAATGCTGGGATGCTGTGCGCACCACGAACATTCGTGTGATTCTCATGCGTTAGGATCAGCAGCGGTGGCAGTGGTCGAGTCGGAAGCGCATTGTCCGTATCATCACCATCATGATGACGACAGCGCAACGACTGACGAGAACTCCGGTGATCAAGCCGGCCATCAGCACAATGGGTCTCATCATCGCGACTGCGACGAACCAGATTGCAGTTTCGTTTCCGTGCAACCCAATGATGACGTGGGACTGATCCTGTCGTTTTCCATGTGGTTGCCCGCTCTGGGCGATGCGGCGAGCGTTGAATCTCTTGACGCGCTGTTGCTTCTTCAGGATTCCACCGAGAGTCCGCCCGTCGGCTACTGTTCCTCAGGCGATCTACGCGCTCAATCGCAGGTCTGGCGGCTGTAACAGCACGCGACCAAGGTTTGTCTCCGGCTGATAGAACGTAGCGGAAGTCGTCAAGACTTTCGGCGATTCACCGCGCCGGTCGAAACTCTTGACGAGTTCCGCTACTCGCCTTGGTCTGATCCCGCGATTTCAGGATCGCATAACGCTGCGTTTGGTCCACGTCCGGTCCATGCTGCAAGACGTTCGGATGACTTCTCGCGAGTTGCAACAGAACAATAAAAATGCGCATCGCCGTCGGTAAAGTCTCGCCCTGATTCACAACGCCGTGAGTCAGAGCATTCCTACATCGCTCGGCCGCACGTCGCAGCCGGGCTTTTCCCCCTCGAAACATTTCAACGAACTCAACGAACTCAAGGAAAAACCATGACGAGTTTAACCGCAAATTTCAGCTTCGGACTCACAGCCTGTGCATTACTTTTTGCGATCGGCTGTGCCGGAGAAACTTCGACCACCGGCCCGAAAACAGCCGGTCCACCGAACACCGTTGACGCACACGACGACCACGCCGGTCATGCTCACTAATTGCAGATTGGAGATTGTTGATCGCAGATTGTCTGCGTTCAAAATCTCCAATCATCAGTCTCAAATCTTCAATGTAAAAGGAGTTTCCCAATGACAAGGATCGTTTCAACTTACGGATTGACCGTCGC
Organism: Fuerstiella sp.; assembly: GCA_041688835.1. Lineage (GTDB taxonomy): Bacteria > Planctomycetota > Planctomycetia > Planctomycetales > Planctomycetaceae > Fuerstiella. The sequence goes on along the minus strand of JBDNHJ010000148.1, from coordinate 11,344 downwards.
GCTGCTGAGTGCCTTTCTCACTGTTAGCCATTCAGTACGCGCGGCCAGTCCCGGCGAACAGGCGGTTGCTGCTGCCGCACAAAACAACCAGTTCGCCTTCGTGATGTTCTATCGCGGCAACGATGCTGCCGTTCAGGCCATGCACGGAACAATCAAGTCCACGCTGGCGGGGCGTCAGGACGCGGTGATTGTGCCTGTACAAATCAGCGACAATTCCGAGAAGGTGTTGATTGAAAAGTTTGACGCAACACGTCTCCCGATGCCTGCTGTCGCCGTTCTGGCTCCCAACGGTGCGGTGTCCAGTGTGTTTCCTCAGAAAGTCAGTGCGCAGCAGGTTGATGCTGCCATCGTTTCGCCGGGGCAGGCGAGCTGCCTGAAGGCACTTCAGGACAAGAAGATTGTCGTTCTGTGCGCCCAGCCTTCAACAACAGCGGCGATTCCGATGGGAGTTCGTCAGTTTCAGGCCGACAAGTTGTTCGCTGACCGCACGGAAGTGATTCCTATCCTCGCTAACGATCCGAACGAAGCAAAGTTTCTGCAACAGCTTCGCGTAAGAACAGATCAGCGAACGCCAGTCGTCGCTTTTATGGCTCCACCCGGAGTCATGTTGGGCGTTTTCAACGCCGACGTCACTCACGACGTATTGGCTCAGAAACTGGCGGCTGCCGGTAAGTGCTGCGATGACGAGAACTGCAAGCACCATAAACATTGATGATTGACGATTTGAGATTGCCGATTTGGAATGCTGCATTCTCATCACTCATCACTCATCAATCATCAATCATCAATCATCAATCATCAATCATCAATCATCAATAAAGGGGATTCCATGAAACTTCGATCAATGATCTGGAAAGAACTCTGGCGGCGGCCAACACCAATGCTGACCAGTTTGCTGGCGGTCACGTTGGGTGTGACCGCGATGGTGGCGATTCAAAACATTACGGTCTTTTCGGAACAGAAGATCGCCGGTGATATGGAATCACTGGGAGCCAACGTGCTGGTGCTGCCACCGGCGGTCACCTTGCAGGACTACTACTCCGCCGACATGCACGGCCACACAATGCCGGAAGAGTTTGTTTCGCGATTGGCACTGGCGAGAATGCCGGGAGTCGAAAACCTTGCTCCGAAACTTTGCGTGGCATCCGATGTCGATTCGATTCCAGTGACAGTAACAGGCATCCTGCCGCAATCCGAATTTCAGGCGAAAGCTGCGTGGCAGGGACTTGGTCTAATAATTAATGCGGTCGGCACTGATCGCGGTTGTTGTGCGACCAAAGCAAATGTTGGCAGCGAATCGGACGACCCGAGTTCGCTGGCAACAACTCGAACCATTCAGGAACTGGGTGACCGGGATGTCATTCTCGGCCACGATCTGGCGGCTCAGTTGGGAGCTAAGATCGGCGATGAACTCCATGTCCTTGGGGAAGACTTCAGCGTGCTGACGGTTCTGCCTGCAACAGGAACGATTGATGACAGCCGGATGTTCGCCCACCTGCACAGCGTGCAGGATTTGTCTGGTGCCGGACCAGTTGTGAACGTCATTGAGATCATGGCCTGCTGTGAGGATGCCGCCGGAAGTTTGATCACGAATCTGTCCGCCGAATTGCCCGACACGCGCATCATCACGATCGCTCAGGTTGTGGAAACGCAGGTCGCCGTCAACGGTCTGATGTCACGCCTGTCGTGGGTCTTTCTGTCGATTCTGCTGCTGGTCGGTGGAGCGAGCATTGCCAGCGTTATGTACGCCAACGTGACCGAACGCCGCAAGGAAATCGGAACGTTGATGGCGCTTGGTGCCAGCCGCAGTTTTGTGACGCGAATGTTCCTTGGCAAAGCGACGCTGCTCGGCTTGGCCGGTGGATTTGGGGGCTTTGTTTTCGGCACCATCGTCGCCGTCATTCTGGGACCACAACTGCTGGGCATCGACGTTCAACCGATGCCTCAACTGTTATTCGTTGGCATGGTCGCCGCAACCGTTGTTGCTGTCGCTGCCAGCTTTCTGCCCGCCCGACGAGCCGCCGGGCTTGATCCGTGTTTGGTATTTAACGATTGATGATTGCTCTTTCGCCAATCGCCCGTAGTCATCCTTCATCCAAGATTCCTAAATCATCGATCATCAATCGAAAATCGAAAATCAAATATGTATCAACTTCAATCAGTCACGCAAACCTATAAACGTCGCGGCAACGTTGTGACGGCGCTCGACAACTGCAACATCGAAATCCCCGACAACGACTTCATCGCGATTGTCGGCCCCAGCGGCAGCGGCAAAACGACGCTGCTGTCGATTCTCGGCGGAATGATGGCTCCGTCATCGGGCGACGTCTCGCTTGATGGCCAGTCGTTGTACGAAATGTCGATTGACGAACGAACCAAGCTGAGAGGCAAGAAGATCGGCTTCGTCTTCCAGTCATTCAATCTCGTGGCATGGCTGTCCGCGTGCGAGAACGTGCAGATTCCGCTCATGCTCTCAGGCAAGTCAGCGGATGAACAAAGAGAACGTGCGCTCGAACTTCTCGACCGAGTTGGCCTTTCAGATCGTGCCGACCACTTGCCATCGGAACTGAGCCAAGGCCAGCAACAACGAGTGGCTCTGGCACGCACGCTGGCCAATGATCCGCAGGTGATCCTTGCCGACGAACCGACCGGCAACCTCGATTCCGAAACCCGTCAACAGGTGATGAACTATCTCAGTGAGTTCCACAATGACGGACGCACGATCGTCATGGTCACTCATGACGCCGACACCGCCGCGTTCGCCAAGCGGACGATCCGCCTTGTCGACGGGGTCACGCGGGAACTCAGTCGCGCAGCAGTTGCTGCGTAGTCTTGAAGATTGGAGATTGCCGATTGCAGATTTGTCAGCATTGAAATCATCAATCGGCAATTTTCAATCGGCAATTCCCAATCGGCAATTCCCAAGAGTGTGATACCGTCTCACCATGAAACTTCAAATGAACAAAACTCGATTCACAGTTAGTCTAATCATCCCCGGAGTGGATACGATCGACGATCAGTGCGTACGACGATTCACTGATTTGGTGGCTGCCAGGAATGGCATTGAAGCGGCTCACCTTGTGCAGGACAGCAAAGAGACTCCCGGTGAGTTTTGCATCCATTTCAACCCTGACGTTTTGCCACTCGCAGATGTGCGGGATCTTGCAAGCCGAGTCGGATTGCAACTTGAAAACAAGTACGGACACTGGCACACAAAACTTTCACCGATGCACGCAAGTGGTGCCAGCGCGATTGAATCACGCCTGTCTCGTGCGAGTGGGGTTATTGAAGCAGTCGTGTCGCCTGATGGTGCTGTGCGAGTTGAATTCGATCGAGAGGCCACGAGCGAAGCAGACATCAGCAAAGTATTGAGCAGTTGGTCAGACTCGAAACGGACGGCAGACGGTAATCATGACGCTCATAAACAGGACGACGAAGGTCACAAGCAGAAGCACGATCATTCGGGACATGACCATGCGCACGGCGGCATCTTCGGGCCGAAGACCGAGTTGATCTTCGCGATTCTCTGCGGCGTCTTCCTGCTGACGGGATGGTTGCTCGAAACCTTCACCGAGCTTCCGCGATGGATTCCTATCTCTACACTCATTGTCTCGTATTTCTTCGGCGGGTACTTCACCGTCAAAGAAGCGGTCGAAAAGATTCGGTCCGGGAAGTTTGAAATTGACTTCTTGATGCTTGTCGCTGCTGCCGGGGCCGCCGCTTTGGGGGCTTGGGCCGAAGGTGCTTTGCTGCTGTTTCTATTCAGCATCGGCCATGCTCTGGAAGGCTATGTGATGGGGCGGGCGAAGCGAGCTATCGAAGCTCTCTCGGAGTTAGCCCCAAGAACCGCTCGCGTTCGACGAGACGGACAGGAAACAGAAGTCTCCGTTGAAGAACTTCAAGTCGGCGATGTGGTCGTCGTCAAACCGGACGAGCGAATACCGGCTGATGGTTTTGTGATTGAAGGGGAATCCAGCGTCGATCAAGCTCCGATCACCGGTGAGAGTGTTCCGGTCGACAAACAACCCGTCGCGAATCGTGATGCGGCGGCGGCTGATCCTGAGTCGGTTGCATCGGAACATCGCGTCTTCGCCGGAACGATCAATCAGGCTGGTGCGATTGAAATTCAAGTCACGAAGACCGCTGCCGAAAACACGCTCGCTCGTGTCGTCACGATGGTCAGCGAAGCGGAAACGCGAGTTTCGCCAACTCAGAAGTTTACGAAGCGGTTTGAACGATACTTCGTGCCGTCAGTGATCGCGGTTGTCGTGTTACTGCTTTTCGCACCGCTCGCGATCGATGAAACCTTCAGCGAATCCTTCTACCGAGCAATGGCTGTGCTGGTCGCAGCCAGCCCATGTGCGTTGGCCATTGCGACACCGAGTGCCGTTCTTAGCGGCGTGGCTCGGGCAGCTCGCGGTGGTATCCTCATCAAAGGAGGAGGTCCGCTGGAAAGCCTCGGTCGTTTGGACGCGATCGCATTCGATAAAACGGGAACACTGACCGAAGGTGAACCTCGCGTGACTGACGTTCGTCCTGCCGATGGCGTCGATGAGGTCGAATTGCTGCGGATCGCAATCGCCGTGGAAGATCTCAGCAAACATCCACTCGCTAAAGCAGTCGTCCGTGATGGAAGGAAGAAATTGGGAATGGAGAATGGGGGAATGGAGAATGACTCTGTTCCTGAAGCGATGAACTTGAAGAGTATCACGGGACGTGGCGTTCAAGCCGAAGTGGAAGGCCAACTCGCCTACATTGGCAAGGACGACTTATTTGCAGAAGTCGATGGACCACCTTTGCCCGACGCGGTTCGTGAGATCGTGGAATCTCTTGAAGGCGAGGGCCGCACAACCATGATCGTGCGTCATGCCGATCGGTATCTTGGTGTCGTGGGACTCATGGACACACCGCGTGAGGCAGCCAAACGCACGATTGCCAAACTTCGAGACCTCGGCGTCAAGCGGATGATCATGATCTCGGGCGACAATCAGAAAGTCGCCGACGCCGTGGCGAAAGCGGTTGGTCTTGATGAAGCACGCGGCGACCTGATGCCAGAAGACAAAGTTGCTGAGATCAAGAAGCTCAACAGCGAAGGCGGTGTGGCGATGGTTGGCGACGGAGTCAACGATGCTCCGGCGATGGCATCAGCATCGGTCGGTATCGCAATGGGAGCCGCAGGAAGTGACGTCGCTCTGGAAACCGCAGATGTCGCTCTGATGGCCGACAACCTCGATCACCTGCCACTGGCAATCGGCCTCAGTCGGGCGACTCGTCGTATCATCCGTCAAAATCTCTGGATGAGTCTCGGCATGGTCGCTTTTCTCGTTCCAGCAACCATTTTCGGTCTCAACATCGGCCCCGCTGTTGCACTCCACGAAGGCAGCACTTTAGTTGTCGTCTTCAATGCCCTGAGATTGCTCGCGTACAAATCAACCGGAGAGGTGAAGGAGTGCTACAAACCACAAGCTACATCACCGCGATAGTCGTCTTCGCAGTCAACGCGATGCTCGTGTATTCGATCGTGAGAACAAGTCGCCGCATCTGGCCACCACCGGCCCAGCAAACGTGGCAATACTTCGTCGTGTGGCTTCCTAATAGTTGAGTGAATCCGATTCGTCTGGACGGTGAAACGCTGCATACAGCGTCGGTTACAACGGTGCCGAGTTGGCTGATTCGGAACGCTATTCATCGAACAAACGTTCGTGCGTGGGAATAAGCTGGCTCTCTAATTGATGCTGAGAAAAGCCGCGAAGAAGCACTTGCGTGTTGAATCTTTCGGACCTTGGAATTGACCAAGACCTAAAAGCGACGTATCCTTATCTGTTAACTTGCCCAAATTGCGTCCCGCTTGCGAAACCATGAGCCGAGCCGTTTCTCCAATCGTCATCCCTCTTTTGCTGCTAAGCCAGAGCTTTCTCGCTGTGCCTCATTCGCACGCGGGATCGTCGATTGCTGAGCCGAATGGTCACGCCGCTCGCCCGCACGTGCATTTGCACGGTGCTCATCATCACGGTCACCATCATCACGGTCGCGAAACGCCTAATTCAACGGGCGAACAGGTTCCTGACCACGATTCCGACGCGGTTTACGCTGGCGATAACCAGCTTATGCACGACGGTAAGGTCGCAAAAGTCGCCAAGGCGGAACTGACAGCGTGGCACTGCGTTGGTGACGAATCGGCGGCAAATGCTGCGTCGTGCCGACTTTGCAGTCCGCTCACATCGCCGCCGCTGCTGAGACAGAATTGCGCGCTCTATTTGCAGTTTCTCTCGATTCGCTGCTAAGCGCATTGCGAAGTTCCGTTGACGATTTTTTTGTCGTCTGCCTGAACCGCGTCTGTTGACAATCGGCTGCCTGCCGCAATTCCGGTGACAGCTTTTCACCGGCAGCGACTGAGCGTTTTCCCGCTTCGACGTGCCGCAGATCTGCCAAGCTGCTCGTTTAGCGCTGCGTCTAGGCTCTAGGCTCTAGGCTTTTCCGACCACTTGGTTGTCGCGATTTGCGAGATACCGGCTTGTTGGTAATAAGTATGCAACACTTGAGGTCGCAACAACAGTCATGCGGACTGCCGAATCTAACTGCAATTCAATGTGTGTCACTGTTCAAAAGAAACAAAAGGACAAAGCCATGAATTGGGAAGAAGTCGAAGGGAATATGCTCGAAATGAAGGGCAAAATTCGAGAAGGCTGGGGGCATCTCACTGAGAATGAGTGGACAGTTCTCAACGGCGAATTTGATCAGTTCGTTGGCAAGCTGAAGTGGAAGCTGGCTGCCGACAAGGATCTTGAAGAAGTCGAGATCGGCGGTGGCAAGAACAAGTAGAATTTCGCTTTCGTAACTCGGCGGTCTCCGCCGAGAGGTCACGGTGGAGACCGCCGTGCTACGTTTTGCAAAACACCACCAGCGGCGTGGCCGATCAGTCTTGCAGGGTGACCTTCTTATCCAGCGAAATGCCGAACTGCTTGACGCGATTGCGGATCTTGCCGCGAGTGATGCCGAGTAGCTCGGCGGCTTTTGTTTGGTTGCCTTCGGTAAATTCGAGTACCCGTGTGATCAAGTACAGTTCCATTTGCTCCAGCATTTCTGCGTACAGATCGTGGGTGCCCGACTGCAGACGTTGTTCGACGAACGGTGCGATGTTTGATCGCACACCGGCGGCGTTCTGGTCGTTCGCGGATGCGCTGGAGGCCGGTTTGGCTCCCGTGAGTTCCGGCGGAAGGAAGGACGGCACGATCACCGGACCAGTGGCGTTCAACAGCGATTGCCGCACCACGCTCTGAAGTTCTCGAACATTGCCCGGCCACGAATATTTTTGCAGCACGTCCAATGCTTCTGGAGAAATCCCTTCGATGTCGCTGCGGTTCATCTGCTTCGCCCACACGTTGAGGTAATGTTCCAGCAGGTGCGAAATGTCTTCCGATCGTTCGCGTAACGGCGGCAATTGAATGGTGAGGCCGTTGAGTCGATAGAACAGGTCTTCGCGGAATTCTCCGTCTTCGACCATCTTGTCCAGGTCAAGATTTGTGGCCGCGATGATGCGAACGTCTGTCTTGATGGTTTGGTTACCGCCAACTCGCTCGAATTCCTGTTGTTGCAACAGACGCAAGATCTTGCTTTGAACGAGCGGCGACATGTCACCAATTTCGTCGAGGAAAATGGTGCCACCGTTGCAGGCTTCGAATTTTCCGATCCTCCGCTTGTCGGCTCCGGTGAACGACCCTTTTTCGTGCCCGAACAATTCACTTTCCAGTAGAGCGTCCGGCAGCGCGGCGCAGTTGACGGCCATGAAAGATTTTTCGGAACGGTCGCTGTTTTGGTAGATCGCGCGCGCAACCAGTTCCTTGCCCGTCCCACTTTCTCCGCGAATCAAGACAGGAACGTTCTGCGCGGCGACTCGACCGATCGACTTGAACACTTCCACCATCGGAGCGCTGCGGCCCACGAAGGTTTCGGAATCCGGCGTGCTGTGTTCGTTGGTCGACAGCGCGACGGGAGTGTTCATCATGCGGCGGGTGTCGATCGCCTGTTCGACAAGATCGGTTAACGCCGGCAGATCCAGCGGCTTGGTCACGTAGTCGAATCCGCCGAGCTGCATGGCTTTGATGGCCGTGCTGCTGTCGGTTCCGGAGGTGATAAACACGATGGGCAGCTTGCGATCGATCTCCTGAATCTGCTTGAACACGTCCAGTCCGGACGCTTCGGGCAGCATGATGTCCAGCAGCACCATTTCGGGCCGATCGGCCTGCAACATCTTTAGGCCTTCTGCCGCCGTCATGGCCGTGGCTGTGGTGAGATCGGCCTTTTCAAGTGCCAAACGCACCATTTCACAGATGGATCGGTCGTCGTCAATTACCAGTACATGGGGCATGGAAGTGATTTTCAGGGTTTGAAGTTGACTTTTTCGTAAGTCTACCGGGACTTTTGTCGGCGGCAATGGAAGTGACCGCCGTCCGCTCAGATTGGTCGTTCAGCCACCAGCCGGCAGCGTATCAGTCACTCGACCGCAGCGATTTGCTGTGAATCAAATCTGGCATGCAGTTTGCATTCCAGTTGATTAAGCGTGTTGCTTCGGATGATGAGGTTTCCTGTAGCGGACCTCGTCAAGAGTTTCGGTCGGCGACCTGAAACCGCACGAAAGTCTTGACGACTTCCGCTACGGACCAGACGCGAAAACACCGCTGCCCGTCGGCGGCGGTCAATATCAACTCGCACAGGAGTCCGTGATGACGACTAAATTTCAAGAACCCCAGAACCCCATGCAGACCGACAATTACTGGCAGCATGGCCGCGTTGTGGTCCACGCGTCCGGCGAAGCCGCCGGTTCGATGCGGCTGGACATGGATCTCGAAGGAATCGATTCGGCCGAGCGAGCGAAGGAAATCGTCAAGCTGATAATTCCCGGTGAAACGAGCCCGCTGGACGCCCTCCAAGCTGTCGGTGAACGAGGCCGATTTGTTGTTTCGTTCTTTTCTTCAGACATCGCAAATGCCGGACACCTTCCGGCTGAAGCTGTGGCCCGTTGGGATGCGGACGGAAGCGAACGCCAGACTCATGCCGTCGATGTCGTCGCGGCTGAAGAAGTCGCAGTCCGTCAGGGCGAAGAAGCCGCCAACGTTCCCGGTGGAAAACCGTCCGGCATGTACCCGAAAACGGTTGGCCTGCTGGCTGTGATGGCCGTCGTGTTTTTGATGATGTGTGTCGTCGCTGTTCTGTTGATTAAGTGACGCTTTTGATCGTAGCGGAAGTCGTCAAGACTTTCGTTGTTCAGCGTGATCGAAACTCTTGACGAGTTCCGCGACCTCAGTAAGTCTCTTAACAGAAAAAGGAGTGAATCATGTTTCGCAGTATGAATAAATTGATAGGTTACAAAGTTGGCACGGTTGATGGAGAAGAAGGCACTGTTGCCGACTTTCTATTCGACGACAAGCGTCAAATGGTTCGCTACGTGGTGGTGAAGACGGGAGGTTGGCTGATGGGGCGTGACGTCTTGATTTCTCCGGTCGCGGTGGATTCCATTGATAATGATCAACACCGGATGGAGACCGTGCTGGCGAAAGAGTCTATCGAGAAGGCTCCGGGAATCGCCACGAATCGCCCGGTCTCTCGCCAGCAAGAACTGCAACTGGTTTCGTACTACAACTGGCCGATGTACTGGGGGCCAGTCGCACCTCCGACTTCGTTGGAGGCCAGTCAGGTTGTTGTCGAAGAAACCGCAGTGAAAGAATTTGATCCCCATCTGCGGAGTACGAAGGCAGTTGTTGGCTATTCGATCAACTGCATCAGCGACAGCATCGGCCATGTGAAAGACCTCATCGTCGACCTCGACACTTGGACAATTCGCTACCTGGTGATCGACACGGGCAATTGGCTGCCCGGCAAAAAAGTCATCGTCGGCTTCGACTGGCTCACGGAAATTCACTGGGAAGACAATTCCGTTTTCGTTGATCTCACACGCAAACAGATCGAAACAGCACCGCCGTACGACCCGAATGTACCGGTCAATCGAGACTACGAAACAACGCTGTATGACTTCTACGATCGACCCACGTATTGGTAGGTCGCAGTGAAACGAAGCCAGCACTACAGAACCTCGGACAGTCTCCAGAACCGCGAGTATTCAGAAACAATCCTGATGTCAAATTCACCCCCCACACAATCCACATTCTTTGTGATCACGAAGAAGGATATTGCGGAACTCAGCACTGCCGTGTTGAAAGTCGGCGATGGAGTCGGTGAGGCGGCCGTTGTCACGATCGACTCAATACGGAACGCGATCGACAGCGTGATCCGCGAACGCCTCCACACCGTTGAGGCCGTTTCGTAGCTGTCTGTCCACATCGAATTTATCTGTAGCGGAAGTCGTCAAGACTTTCGACGGGCGTTCGACGGGCGTTCTGAAGGCGTCGAAATTCTTGACAAATTCCGCGACGCTCAAGAATTCAACAATTTTCAATTCAGTCCCATTCACCTTCATCGGAGTCTCCACTATGTCTATTTCCAGAATACGTCTTGCGGTGTCGTACGTTTGCACGTCACTTCTTCTCACACACACATCCGTCGCCGAAGACACCGGAGTCAACGTCACTTTCAAATCTGTGTCGCCTGCTGGGCAACTGATTGGCAAGCGAGTCATCGCGAAGGATGGTGTTGCCGTTGGTACGCTTGCAGATGTGGTGCTCGACCGGAATCGCGGTCGGGTCGTTATGTTTGTTGTGAACAGCCGACGCGCCGCAAACACGCCGGAAAGCAATTACTTCCTACCCGCCGCAGTCGTCGATCCGAACGCTACGAAGAACAGACTGACGCTGAACGTGAACTTCGAAGACATCGAACACGCGGGCGATATCGTGAAGCCAACTCACGTGATGCAGTTAGACGATGCTGCTGTGGAAAAGCTTTTTCAGCAGTTCGACGCAGAGCCCTTCTGGAAGTCATCGAGCTCCGACAAGCAAGCTCTGTCGCTGATCACGATCGACGAACTGGACGGTCGCATTATACGCGACGACAAATGGCAGATTCTGGCGAGAGTGAAGGAAGTGATGGTTGCTCCTCAGGACGGCTGGAAAGTCGCTTACTTGGGACTCGGCGAACTTGGTGACAAGCAGCAGAGTTCAAAACGCTTGGCTGTTCCCATGGCGGCGTTCTCACAGAAAACGATTTCTCCGACGTGGCTGCTGGAGGTTCCAGCCGATGCGGCATTGCTGAAGCAAACCTTTGAACGCGGAGAATGGCCGACCGAAATCGATCGCGGCTGGATCGAATTCACGCATGTAAAGTACGGCACAAGTCCGGTCGGCGGTTTGCAGAATGGGACTCCGGTCAACGAGCCGACCCGTTAGTTGTG
>JBDNHJ010000147.1:0-4651 GCA_041688835.1 Fuerstiella sp. | reverse complement strand
GGCATTCGAGCTACCGCTCGGAACAACTGATAACGTGATCCGACACAACTAACGTTCAGGCGGGATGGAAAACCTTTTAAGTCCGCGTCAACCACGTAAATGAAACCGTCCTGAAGCTTCTGCTCGACGATGCGAAGGGCATCTGAGCACCACGTCTCTAGTATTTGACAGCAGCCCACCACTCAGAGCTCGCCGCGCACATTCTGCCGCGCCGAAGAAGCCAGCATTCCCGTCCAGTGACGCATAGTCGATGGTGATTTTTTCTGCGAGCACCGGGGACAGCGAAAGAGGACAGCGAAAGAGGACAGCGAAAGAGGACAGCGAAAGGAGGACAGCGAAAGAGGACAGCGAAAGGAGGACAGCGAAAGGGGAGGACAGCGAAAGGACAGGCATTGTCATTCCTTTCACAGGCTGGGTTTTCGCCGTTTCCATAAACTTCGGAAATCTGTAACCCGTTTGAAATAAAGTTGTTACGGTTAGCGATGACACTTACAGTGCCTGTCCTGTCCTTTTCTTTCTAAAGGGAACCTAATCAACGTTTAACCAAGGAAAACACTGGCCATCTGACGTTCGATGCGTTTTAGAAATGCTCGATTTGTCACGATTTGTCACGATTTGTCACGATTTGCAGTCGTTGCGGGTGTGGTCGCACACCCGCCTTCTACGCGATCTGCGTCGAAACTGTCGCACTGTTAGCAGCGAAACCATGTCGTCAACTGAACGCAACATCCACTATCCCACCGTGCTGCTTTCCATCGCGGCTTTGGTTGTGGCCATAATCAGCGCGTATCTCTCATACACGCAGAGTCCCCTGTTCGTTGCTCAGCCCCACGAAATCACGTATTGGGTTGAAGGGAAGAATACACTCAACGACGACGCCACCTCTGGGACCAGTACCGCTACTGTGACGATTTCGAACGAGTCCACGAAGCCCGCAAAAAATGTCGTCATCTGCCTCAGCACACTGACTGACGATCCTCAAATCGGCGTTGACGCCGCCCACGAAATACTCGATGGGGCTGTTGGGAAGGTTATTCAGATCTCAACTGTCCCAGCGAAGACGGAAGTGGTGCTGATTGTGACTGAGCAGGTGAGTGACTACCCCGTAATTCGGAGCGTCCCGAAATACCAATGGTGGGTGATGACTGAACGCTACTACGCTGAAGTCATAAGGGTATCCACCGACTTCGGCGTGATTGACCGTCTGAAAGCGAACTGTGCGGAGTCGATAGACCCGCTTCCAGATGATGAACTTGAGCAGATTAAGCAGCGTCTACGCATTTAATAGAAACGGACGATCGGCACGTTCGACAGTAGCGCCGCGACTAAAGGCCGTGCTCCGCTTCGTTCTCCAATTCAACCAAGGCGGCCTTGTGCAGATCATCATTCACACCATGCCCCGGTGGCGGAATAGGCTGACGCACCGGACTTAAAACAGGTCCACGTCCCCAGTGAACAGAGTGTTTTCATTGGTCAACGTAGTTTTTAATTGCCTAGAAAACGCCCATTTGACCCCCGAAAGGTGTAGGACTACACCCGCTCGAACGCATCGACGAACGCCGTCCGGATCTTTGTTGCGGTGTACCGATCTCGACTTGAGAGTCAAAAACGGAAGGCGTCACGCGCCGCGGGTGGTCTGCCGAAGATCGATAGCTTGCCCACGATCTTATCTGATTCGTACAGCGCGTCGTGTTGCTTCAGAACATCACAGACGTGCGTCTAGGTCTAGGAACTGTTCGTGGTTTCGGTGGTGCCTGCTGAGGCTCACCTTGACTGGGATTTGTCCTTCTGAAGCGTCGGCATTGCAACAGTGGACGGTCACTCCCATCAGGATGTGGCGGGTGTCGTAGCTTGTCGCCGCTTAACGCATACTGCCAACATAACAAGACTATGAGGCTGGCGTTCTCCGCTTCGTGCCCTAGGCGAACGACCATTCGGCTCCTTACGGAATGCCGACCACGTGGCAGACGTAGTTCACTGCCAAGAATGAATCGACTCAGCCATTTTAAAGCAATTTATCGTCATTGATACGGCGAACGATAACGGCCCTGGAGACCTCAAACTCGGTTGCGATCGGAACGGCAATTGATGACGTCAGCAGATCGACATCAAATTGAGCCGCAGATTGGCCCTTCTCTTTCAATCGCTCCAGTTCCCTTTCCACTGATTGGCGCAATATTTCCGGAGGGACCAAGACGAGACCGGCGAATTGGTTTGCGTGATATTCCAGAAAACCGTACTCCGTAGGATCGATCGATACCATGGCCGTTTTCCACTCGCCGATAGCACTCAAGCTTGTATTTTCCCAGATCTTAGGGTGTAAAACCACATGCCCAATTTCGTGGGCCAAGCTGAATCGATATCGGTTGATCCTGTAATCGTAGATATATCCGTCTACGCGAATCTCTGTGCGATCCCATGAGATGAAGGCGTCCACGTCGAAGTTCTTCTGAAGCTCCGGTACCGGCACGATATCGATCATGAAGTCCTCTTCAACGATCATTTCGATTGGAACCGGTAGCAATAAATTTGGGTTGTACTTATTATTAAACAGCTGCCGTTGCTATTGCAACCTTGCTCAGATATGGGGCCTTAAAAGACAACGTCAACTCCTCCGGATTCGTTCAACAAGCTCATCAAGTTTGCCATCGTCCATCGCCTTCTGCCGAATGGTCCTGAACAGGACTGGCAGTTTCTCAACGATTTCCGCGTCCGACATTAGATCGTGAGGGATCTCACCACGTTCAGCAGCGGCTAAGTCAAAGAACTCAAACCAATCGACCGATCCATCAACTAGCCCAAGAGCGCGAGCATAATCTTCAAGTTTTCCCCTGTTCTGAGGGGGCGGATATTGCCCGCGTTCCAATCGCGAAAAATTCCCGGCGTCAATCGCGTTTTCTTTGCAAAACACCCGTAGGGATTGCCCTAGTGCGAGTCTGTGCGTCTTAATCAACGCCCCAAAGTTTTTTGACATCGTCAAAGCTCCATGCTTGAGTTCCGTTCGGTCTTGCGAAACATTCATCCGATGAAACCGCCTCCGTTGTAGACATTGTACAACACATACAACCCCTCGTCTAGATCTCGTGTGGAAAGTTAGTAGCGGCGCGAGCTATTCCTCAACACATATCGAAGCGATTCGTCCACTGAGCCGAACCGGCAGGATTCTGGCCATTATTGCCAATGCGGCGTGCGTGACTGTGTTTTGTGCCGAAACTCCGCGAAGTTTAGAGGCACTCACCGGTAATGATCTCGCTGTTCCTTGCTCAATTTCCGCCAATCCCACGGGGTGACAATCTCGTGAGAACCGCCCCAGAGTCCTAACACCGATTCCCGTGCCTGCTGCTCAGCTTCTGCCAGGTCTGGTCTGTCCGGTGCGTACGTCACGTAATGCCAAGCCAGTCCAGCCTTCACCAAGTCGAGGTTGACCAGATCGTCTCCATGGTAAATGTCGCCAATCGTCCGGTCGTACTTGTCCTTCCCACCGGTCTCAATGCGGACCATCTGCCCGCCGATGGCTTCACTCACAAACTTGGTGGCATTGTTGCCAAACGGCTGCCCGCGTTCAGGGCAGTCGATGCCGTTGAATCTGATTCGGATCGTTTCGTTCTGAGCATTCAGGATGTTGATTGTATCGCCGTCGATGACGCCAATGACCTTGCCGATGAGATCCCCGGCCTGAGGCTCTGCGGGCTTCTCTGGCTCGAGTGGTTCAGCCGGAACGGGAACAACGACAGGGAGCCCTGCCTACGGCATCCGAATAGAGCATCATCATCAGCCCCAGTCCGCTGAAGACAGCGAACATGAAGACCATACCGACGATGGTCGATGTTTTGAAGCCGCGTTTTCTGGCTGGTGATCGTCGTGCGGCGGATTGATACGGGTTGTTAGTCATCGGTAGCGATCTCCGTTTCGCGCCTCGAGCGACGCTGGATCCGGAGTCGCGGTACCGGTCGACGGATCCAGCCGCTCAAGCCGGCGTCATAGCTTCCGTGGCGGTAGCCAGACACAAGAACGGCAGTCGAAGTCGCCGGGATTTGCGCCAGCGCCTTGAGATAGCGAACATGGCCGTCAGAATCCCAGTCGAACGTGTAACCGTGCGACGACGTTCGCGTTCCCGGATGGTACCGCGAGTCGCAATAGATGGCGACTTTGCCGGCAAAGTCGCCGAGTACTGCGTCGACGGATCCGGCGGCGAGATATGCCAGCGCGTAAACGAGAGAATCGAGCGTGTGCCGACATTGTTGCCCGCATGCCTGCAGTTCATCGTTGCTCATGTCGTTCGTGTCGTTCATTTTTTCCCTCGCTTTGCTGTTGCCGATCGTCCATCAGGGATGCCGAGTTCCTCTTTTCGCAACTGTACCAAACGGGCAGACCGTTTTGTTTTTTGGGCTACGTGCTGGACCGGAAGTTGATCACGAAGTAAATCGTCTTCCCAAGGTTTCCACGGTCTTGGGCGGCGACCGCCACCGTGATTTCGTCGCATTCGTTCCCGCGTCTCGACTGATGCTTTTGGCGTGCCCCAGTTCTCAGTACCACGGTTATGAGAGTCAGTTTGGGTTAAGGGTGACCGCAGGTGTGGGGCAGTTTTCTGCTTCTGGAGCGCACGCGAAAGAAGCAGAAAACTGCCGCGCGAATTCGACAGGAGTCTGGT
>JBDNHJ010000146.1:0-59709 GCA_041688835.1 Fuerstiella sp. | reverse complement strand
CCAGCCGCATTTCGATTCGCAGATTTCATGTGTTCGGCCACGATTTGAGCATCACGCCGTTGCAGTCGCCGTTCCATCGGCGGAAGATTTAAGCCATACAGGCCACGCTAAACTATTTCAAGACTTGTGTAGATACCAATGCACGCAGGGAGGGTGAGGCTGGGCTCCAGCCAGACTGTTGCTGCGGGGATCGCATTGATTGAACCAAACTGGGCGCTGTCGGCACTAATGCTGTACTCAATCAGCGGAAACAAAACAGCCTGAAAGAAACACGCGGAGACAACAACGCCCGGTATCAGAAATCGCTTTCGCACCACCCGTTGCGACTTGCCGCGCAGGTGCCAGCGACGAAGCAGGAAGATGCAAACGACACCGAAAAAAATTCCACCCACAACGCGGATGACGATTTCCAGATTGGATTCACTGATGACGTCCTTTGTGATTCCACCCGCTAATAACACAGAAACGGCAAAGGCCGCTCCAAACGTAATCGCATGCCGAAACTCACCGAACGTCACCACTCCGGACGTGGGCTTGATCCGATAACAGGCTGCGAATGCGACCAGCGATAGGCACAAACTGCCAGCCCCCCACAGAAGCAGCTGACACACAGAAGTCACCTCACCCGCCGACTGCAATTGATAGGGATTCGTGATGCCAAACTGTTCGAAGACTCCCTTGGAAATCCGGATTAGAACTTTGCTCCGCAGTTGACCTTCCGCAGCTCGTGTTGCGATATCGGGATACGTGACGCTGGCGAGTAACTCGGGGCAATCCTGCCGGATGCGGTGAATGTTGACGGCGTGGATATCGCGATATGTCTCCGTTGCCCTTCGTATCGTTTCCCCCGCGAACTCAGTTTCCGATTGGTCACATAAGCGATTGGCTTGCAATGCCAGCTGGATTGCAAATTCGAGGTCTCCATCGTGATAGGCGTCATCGGATCTCACGCCTATCCAGCGTTGCATTCCTCTGACTAGGGCCATGCCCCGATAGCCAAACGTGTGGCCACTTGCCGACATCGCCACGCGAGCGGCGGCGTGAGCTGACATCGACGACTGATTGGCGAACTGTAGTGCCCGTTGTCCATTTTGAAGAGGAAAACGCAAGTATGCCTTGGCTTGGCCGTATTCGAAATGCGTGAGAGCTGTTTGATACAGTTCCGGTTGCTTCACATCAACGGAATCCCCCAAAGCCGGCCATTCGCCGTATCGAACTTCGGCTGACTGCGACTTCAGGATGAATGCTGTCAGGTAATCATAGAGGGCATTGTCTGGATCATGGGCGGCTGCAGTTTTAAGAACAGCTTGCCAATCTGGATCGCGTACGGAGTTTTCATCCCAGCTGTACTGAGGATAAAACAGCAACATCGCTCGCAGCCGCCACAATTCTTTGTTGTCCGGCGATATCCGCACAGATTCGGCTGCCAGTTCCAGAGACTTCGCCGAACAACTTTGTTCGAATGGCAGGACGAACTGCTGTAGCAGTTCATCAATGGGTTCGGTTCGTCCTTCGCGATAAAGCCGCCGTATCTGGTCGTTCTGGTAGTCCTGCAGCGGCGCATCCAAGATGAGCGCGGCTCCCATCAGTTGTTCGCTGGTGCGGCTTGTCTGTGGCAGGACACGTTCTGTTTCTGCCAGCCAGAAATTCGCCTGATCGTGTGGCGATCTTCGAACAATCGAGCGTTTACTGCTGCCGAACGATTCGCAGCAAGCTTCGCGTAGGCCGTTCCAGAGTGTGGAGAATTGAGCGTGACTGGCGTTCCAAGAAACACAGCAAGCGATCAACGCTGCGACACAGCCACCCGTCAGCAAAAACCAGAACAGACGCCGGAACAGCCCCCAGCATACATCCAGCAGCGTTGCGTCTTCGGGATCCGGAGTAAGCCCCTGCTGAAACCAGCGTAGAAATCGTGACTGACTCACATTGAACTCGCTCAAAAAGATTCGGTCAGGTGATTAGCAGTCCCGCCGGGCAACGCCGCTAAGGATTGTTGGCCGCCAAAACATAGAGAGCGGAAAACATGAGAGTGCGATTCAGGCCTGGAAGGTCGACACAGCCTCTGCCGGTGGCGTGAGCCACCGGAAGTCGCTGCAATGCCAAAAAGGCCCGGAGGGCCGACAGAAATGCACGAACCGGTCATTGCTGTGTCGGCCCTTCGGGCCTTTTTGTCACTCTTGGACATCACCGGGGCCTCATGGCCCCGGCAAAGGCTGTGTCAGCCCATTCGGGCCTGAGTCGCAGATGGCAAATCGAGTTTTCCCTATGTTTCCAGCCCCACGGAAAAAAAATCATCCAAGCCAATTTACCACTGCAACCCCCAAGGCTGTTGAACCCATTCTCACCCGACGAACGCAGGTCTATTCGACCGCTTCAACAGGTCCGCCCGCTTCAACAGCTTCGCCCGCATCCTGAGGATACACGATCAAGCGGTCGTGGCACAGCAGCACGAGGTCTTTGCGGCCGTCGCCGGTGACGTCGACAATCAGGCCTTCGCGAGGTTCTGTGCCGCGTGATGTGGAATCTGAGACTAAGCGTTTCTCTTCGAAGACGCGAAAATGGGTGGCCGTTCTTAGGCCAGAATCAGCCGACAGGTTTAAGATTTCGATGCCGTCCACGCTGGTGTCGATGACCGCCAAGTCGACCGCTCCATCGCCGTTGATATCACCCGCGACAACATCGGCCGCGTAGGCATCTTCTCGCTCGGATTCGTATGTCGCAACTTCTTCAACCTGCACCGTCAGGCCACCTGAATACAGCACGGCAAACTGCTGACTGCCGAACAGCAACAGGTCGTCTTTTTGATCGCCGTTCAGATCGGCCACGTGAGCCGAATCGAAACCGGCGTTGCCCAGATCGACTTCCTTCCACGGACGGTAAATGCCGCCGTTGCGTTGCAGAATTCGCAGCTTGCGGATGCCAATGTCGATCAGCACGATTTCGTCTTCGGCGTCATTGTCTAGGTTCAATACGGCGACTCCCGCGATGCGAGCTTTTGATTCGCCAGCGTTGAACTGATCGGCGACGTTCCAACCGCTGCCATCAAATGACATCTTTCGAGCAAACGCTTCTCGAGCGACAAAAATGCTGCCGTCGGACTGGAACAATTCGCCGGGAGAAGAATGCCCGAGGTTCAGCGGTTCAACCACCGCGGTTTCTGCCGCACCCGATCGCACCAAAGTGACGCCTTTGTTGCCGGCACCATTCGGCACCACCAACACTTCGTCTTGGCCGTCCTGGTCAACATCAATCGCCAGCAATTGAGCGCCTCGACTGCCGGTGGCAGTGATCGGCAACAGCAACGGATCAGCACTTTGATCCCAAGTTTCCTGTGACGAAACCGCAAACCGCAGCAGGTTTAATTCTCCGCGTGTTGAACTGCCGGTTTGCACACACACGGCCAGTTCGAGTTTGTCTGTGCCGCGTAATTCAGCAATGGCTAGCAATTCGCTGCCCGCGTCTGGTTTGGCCACGGTCTGAGGAAACGTCAGGCGACCGTCTTCGAAGCGACTCACGGCAATCGCCGCTTCTTTGTTGCTCATGTGGACGACTTCGCCCTGACCGTCACCATCGGTGTCGACCACCAGCACGCCCGTGGCGTCCAACAGGCCGGGATAGGTTTCGGCGGAGTTCAGTCCATCGATGCCGTTTTGACGGAACAACAACACCTGAGCCGTTTCGGGATCAGTGATGACAACATCAGCCAACTTGTCGCCATCAACGTCACCGATCGCGATGGCTCGACCGCGACTTCCATTGGCTTCACCAATGCCAAATCGCACCAAGCGGGTTGCGTTGCCGGTCGAAACTTCAGAACCGCGCTTGACTGCCGAAACCACAACGCGTCCAGTGCGGTTATCGACTGTCAGTATCTCGCTGCCCGGCAGCCCATCGACATCGTGCAGCGTCACTGATCGCGGTTGAAGTAGGTCGAAGCAGAGTTCCGGGCCTAGCCGTCCGTCTGGCGTCTGTAGCCTGGTGCAAAGACCGCGTTCTGATCCGTTGTTGGCTTGGTAGCACAGATCGTCGAGTCCATCGCCGTCGATATCCGCGACCTGCAGCAAAGACAGTTTGGTGGATGTATTGATCAGCTGTTGCGGGGTGGCCATCTTTCCGTCAGCTGTCTGAGTAATCACGTACGTGTGTCGTTCGCCCAGCACGGCGATGTCTGGCAGTTTGTCGCCGTTGAGATCTCCGGAAGAAATCATCCACGCGGCCGGAGCAAGATCGGGCAGACGCACGGACCACTTTTGAGTCCATTCGGATTTCCCTTTTTCGGGCTGATAACGGATCACCAAGCGATCGGGGGCACCGACGTAGGCGATGTCCATTCGACCATCGCCGTTGAAGTCGTTCGCGATGATTCCCGCCACCTGCTTGTCGACGGGAATCTGCCGTGCTTCGAATCGCCAATCGGATTTGACGTCGTTGATATAGCGACCGGTTCCTTGCTGCTTGGCAACGTCTTCGGTCAGTTGCCGCAGAAAGCGAATGGAACTGGTTCGGTTATCCACCGCCAGTAGGTCCGTCTGGCCATCGCTGTCGAAATCTCCCGCCGCCAAGTTAAAGGCGCGCTCGTCCATTTTGTACAGTTCAACGCCGCTGAAGCCGTAGTACTGCGCCAGGTCGTTGGGTTGACTTTCGTCCGCCGCAAATCCACTGGCCGAAATGCTGAGGGCGATTGCGATGGCCATTGTGGTGACGAACCGCTGGCAGCACGCTGTGCGAAGATTTGTGAAACGGGGAAAGATTGGTAGGATCGAAAGCTTCACGCGTTGAGATTCCTGTTTGCTAAGATCGGATGGGCTCGGGAATGGCGATTGGGTTGCTTCGCAGTCGCCAATGACGTCCGTTGGGCCCAGACAGCCTATGCGCCCATTCCTTGATCCCGAATTCTAGGCAACTATCGCGGCCGTTGGAATTGAGTCGTCAGCCCCCCATTGGCAGGCGATGTCTGGAGTGCGCGACAATCCGCAAATTCGACGAGAAATTGGTCGGTGCATTGCGATGTGCATTTCGCTGTTCGCCCACGTGTTCGTTTCATCGGACTGGCAGAGAAGGCTTTTGACCGGTTGCACTTTGTGCAGCCGGCCTCCTCTGCGAGTCGGGTTAAACGATCCGCCGGGCCGGGACAGGAGTCAGACAGCGCCGCACGGTATTCCCAGTCTTTGGAAGCCATGGTGCAAAAGAGTTCCGGGGACGAATGAGGTTGAATCCTAGGCTGGCTTCCAGCAGAATCCGGCGTGTACAGTTCGGCGTCAGCTGCGCCGTCTGAATTTGTTGAGTGTCCATACCGCACGGTTTCCGATATGTCGATTGAACAGGCTGAAAAACTGAAGCGAGAACTCACCGATAAGTGGGTCGTCGTGGCCGATGGAGTTCCTGAATTGCGGCGGTTTACGACGCTGACAGGCCAGATCAAGACAGTGAACATGAACTGCCGGGCACTGGTCGAATTCGACGGTCCTGAAGATATTTCGTGGTACGACATCGACCCGCAGTTTCTGACGGTTGTCGAAGGCCCAAGACCCAAAGCTAAGGTCGAAGCAAAGGTCAGCCCGGCGGCGGCAGCCAAAGTCGCGCCCGCCGCCAAGCCAGCGACTGGCGGCGGCAGCCCACTGGACAAGATTCGCGGCGGCGCTGGCGGTGCTGCGGCAAAGCCAGCCGGTGGTTCGCCGCTAGATAAGATTCGCGGCAGTGCGGCTCCAAAATCGGGCGGTTCGCCGCTGGATAAAATTCGAGCCGCCGGAGCGGTGAAGGCCGATGCACCACCAGCGGAAGAAGCTCCACCTGCCGAAGCTCCACCTGCTGAAGCTCCACCTGCTGAAGCTCCAATTGCTGAAGCTCCAATTGCTGAAGCTCCAATTGCTGAAGCTCCAATTGCTGAACAACCGGCCGCAAAGAAACCCGCAGCGACTGGGTCTCCGCTGGACCAAATTCGCGCTGGTGGCGGATTCAAGGGCTAAGCGCAGCCGGTATCGTGTAGAAGTGACCAAGGACACGATATGAATCCAACACTGATTGATACACACTGCCACCTCGACGCCGAAGCGTTTCAGACGGACGTCGACGAGGTCATTCAGCGTGCTGTGGATAGCGGCGTGCAGCGAATGCTCAGCATCGGCATTACTCGAAACACCAGCGAAGCCGCCGTGCTGCTGTCGAATCAGTATAAACACGTGTCGGCCGTGGTGGGCATTCAGCCGAATTACGCTTCTGAAGTCGAACCCGGCGACTGGGAGCGAATCGTCGAACTCACGGAACACCCCCAAGTCGTCGGAATTGGCGAAACAGGGCTCGATAAATACTGGGACCATGCTCCGCTGGATCTGCAGCGTGAATATTTCCAGAAGCATCTGGAATTGTCTCGACAATCCGGCCTGCCGTTTGTGGTGCATTGCCGTGAGGCCGAGCCTGAAGTTTTGGAAATGTTGCAACAGGACTTCGCCAACGGTCCACTGCATGGACTGATGCATTCGTTTTGCGGCGACACGGCGATGGCGACTGAATGCGTGGCGATGGGGATGTACATTTCGTTTGCGGGGATGGTGACATTTCGCAAAAACGACGCTCTGCGAGCGACCGCAAGAACCGTCCCGCTGAACCGTTTGCTGGTCGAAACAGACGCTCCGTATTTAGCTCCGCACCCCAATCGCGGCAAACGAAACGAACCATCTTGGGTCCGCCACACGGCAAATTGCCTCGCGGACGTCCATCAAATCACGCCCGAAGAATTGGCCACGGCCACGACTGACAACGCCACCCGCTTGTTTCGTCTGTAATCCAGCTGGCCATCCAGCTACGTCGTTCGAACCACGGTGATTCCGAACCACGCGGTAGCCGTGGTTCAGCGGACGCATTTCTATTCAACGCATTTCATTTCAACGCAGCTTCACTTCTTATCTGATTGAGTACAAAATGACAGCCCGTCGAGAAAAACTGGAAGCCATGTTGGCATCTGATCCGTCCGACCAAATGCTGCGTTATATGTTGGCGCTGGAACTGGATAAAGAAGACGCGGACGATCGCAGCCTTGAATTATTCAACGGTCTGATGAGCGACTCAACGCCGCACGTGCCGTCTTTTCTGATGGCCGGCCAACTGCTGGCGCGATTGGGGCGTACGGACGAAGCGCGCAGCACGTACGAAGCCGGGATCGCTCAAGCCAAAATCCAAGGCAACGACCACGCCGCTGGAGAAATGGGCCAGTTTTTGCTGGAACTGTAGCGGACGTTGGACAGATGGTTCCTAAATCAACGGGCGAAAACCAAGCCAAACGCGGAAGGGGCCTCATCCATCCCGGAGTCTGCATTTATCCTGTACGGCCATTTTGGCGTCGTTAATGAACGATTCTGAGTTCGTCAAGATCGAATTTAACGGCCAGTCAAACTGTTCTCGGAAAACTGATTTCGTAATCCAAGAAAGCCTTGACGGTAAGAAATGGCATTCCACTAATAAAGAGAGCGAGTTAACATTTCTTCTGACCACAGTCGACGGGAAAACGGCTAAGTTGATTGAGAGCATTGCTCAAACGACGCATGGAGGCTGAAGTTCGGTGGTGTGGTACTCTGTTAAAAATCCACACGCCTTGGTCCCCCACTGGGAGATTCCCAAAGTGAACCCCTTAGTCACATCGTCAATGCTGCCATCACGGGTTTTACTGTGGACGTGTCGTCTGCTGTGTACAATCGCGCTGGTTGCCAGCGGCTATCTGGCCTACACCGCCTTCACGTCTTCAGAAGTTTACGGGTGCGGCGGTGGCGACGTCTTTGACTGCGGTCATGTCTTGACTAGTCAGTATGCCAAGATTTTTGGAGTGCCCGTCAGTGTTCCAGCTTTCGGAATGTATGCCAGTCTGTTGGGCGTGCTGGCGTTCTTTCGCAAAGGTGTTCCCGACCGCCTGCTGTCCGCTGGTTGGGCCATTCTAACAGTCGGAGCACTCAGTGCTGGCTTGGCGGCCTTGTGGTTCACCGGCATTCAGGTGTTTGAGCTCGAACATTTATGTGCCTACTGCTTGGTTGCTCATGCGTGTGGAATTCTGTTGGCCGGCATCGTGATCTGGAAACGTCCGTTGGGTTGGATGAAACTGTCGCAACTGTCGGGGATCAGCGCAGCGGGTGTTGCTCTGTTGATTACTGCACAGTTGACCTCCGAACCACCTCAAACCTTTACGGTCGAAACTTTTGACGACGTCGCTGCCCCTGAATCGCACCTCACAAGCTTTGTATCGCCGTCTGCAACGAAAGAATTCGGTGCCCCCGTGGAATTTGCTGCACCGACGGAATTTGCGCCGCCGAGTGACGCTGCTGATGTGTTTGAGCCGCCGACCGTGGCTGCTGAAGTTGTCGACAATCTATTTGCTCCACCAACGGAGACGCCGAAAGTGCAACCTCCGGTGGTCGAATCCAAGGGCGAAACAAAGACCGCCGAAGATGAAAGCGATGCCACAACCGGCCTTCCAGAAGAAGTGCCGTTGGGGGCTGTTGAATCGCCGCAGACCCCGCCACTGGCGAAAGTCGCGTATCTGTTTTTCTCTCCCACCGCCAATTCCGGTGTGTTGCGGCTGCTGCCCTTGTTTGCTGCGGACGGTGAATCCGATGCAGACTCCGACGAACAGGCTGAAGAACCCGCAGCAGCTTCCGACGGGATTCAAGTTGCCGCAAAGCCCGTGACGGCTCCGGTCACGACTGAGCGTCTGGTCACTGTGGCGGGCAATCGCTTTAGCCTGAACACTCGCCACTGGCCTTTGCTGGGCGATCCGGATGCGAAGTATGTTTTTGTCGAAATGTTCGATTACACCTGCCCTCACTGCCGCAGCACGCACAAGGCCATCGAAGGTGCATTTGAGAAGTACGGAGACGAACTGGCCGTGATCGCTCTGCCAGTGCCATTGGAACGCAGTTGCAATCCGGACGTGAAAGGCGACGGTCACGCTGGCGCTTGTGAACAGGCGCGATTGGCTGTGGCGGTGTGGCGATGTGAACGTGCCAAGTTCCAAGAATTCCATCATTGGATGTTCGAATCAAATCGCACAACCAGCCAAGCGAAGGACAAAGCGGAGCAATTGATCGGCAAAGATCGACTCGCACAAGAACTCGCCCTAGATCACGCCGGAGACTACGTCAGCAAGCATGTCGAACTGTATCGCCGTGTGGGCAGCGGAGCCGTGCCGAAGCTGATGTTCCCGAAATCAACGATGACCGGCCAAGTCAGCTCATCCAGTGCCTTGGTCAGTGCGATTCAACGCGAGTTTCCCGGCGAATAAGGCAGAATTGCATTGCCCCCCATTCGCCTGCCATCGCGTTTCATTTCAGAAAACGATGCCCCCAAGAATCTTTAGCGGCGTTCGCCTACACTATCTTTGGTTCTGTTCATATCCAAGGAAAGAAGGTACGGCATGAAGGCAAAGCGAAACCTGTTGCATCCGCGTGACGAAATCATGCAGACGATGGACCGCATCTATCGCTATCGCATGACCACCACGTCTGGCGGCAATCTTTCGATCCGCGACGAATCGGGCGACATCTGGATTTCGCCGGCGCGAGTGGACAAAGGCAACCTGACGCGTAACGACATCGTTTGTGTGCATCCCGACGGTACCGTCGATGGCCTGCATCCGCCTTCTTCTGAATTTCCGTTTCACAAAGCCATCTACAAAGCTCGGCCCGACATCAAAGCGATCGTGCATGCTCACCCCATCGCGCTGGTGGCGTTCAGCATTTGTCGGCAAACACCCAACACACGTTTGTTTCATCAGGCGCATTCGGTCTGCGGTCAGGTTGGATTTGCGGCTTACGCTTGTCCGGGCAGCGAACAGCTGGGAGCCAACATTGCGTCCACGTTTTCCGAAGGTTGCGATAGCGTCATTCTAGAAAACCATGGTGTGGTTGTGGCCGGTAATTCGCTGCAACAGGCGTTTGAGCGATTTGAAGCATTCGAATTTGCTGGCAAGACATTGGTCAAGGCTCGACAACTCGGCCCGATCCGATTTCTCGACGACGCTCAACTGCAGCAGGCCGCCGAACGCAGTGTGGACTTCCAATCGTTCGAACCAGCCATTGCCAGCGCCAACGAACGCGAACTGCGGCGGCAGCTGGTGGAATTTCTGCGACGGGGTTGCCGGCAGCGATTGTTGATTAGCACTGAGGGCAGCTTTTCGGCTCGAGTCCATGCGGATTCGTTTCTGATCACGCCCACGAAACACGATCGTGAGCAGTTGACGGTGAACGATCTCGTGCTGGTGGATGGAGACGAGCGAGAAGCGGGAAAACTAGCCAGCCGCGCGGCGGCAGCTCATCAGGCAATCTATCGCAAGCATGCTGATGTGCAGGCTATTGTGTTCGCTCATCCAGTCAACGCCACAGCGTTCAGCGTCACGGATTCAGATTTCGACGTGCGCACGATTCCGGAGAGTTATGTGTTTTTGCGAGATGTCCGCCGGGTACCCTATGGAATTCAGTATCGAGACGATGGGCAGATCGCAGACTATGTGTCGCAGGCTTCACCGGCCGCCATTCTAGAAAACGACGGCGTGATTGTCACCGGTCGCAGCGTGCTCGACACTTTCGATCGTCTGGAAGTCCTCGAATCCACCGCCGAAGCCGTGATTAACGCGCGCTCCGTGGGCGATATTTCTGCGATGCCGGATTCCGTGATCGATGAACTGCGTCTTGAGTTCAATCTGCAGGATTAGTGTCGGGGACGCTTAGTTGAGCGGTTTGGCAAAAACGTAGCTCGGTGGTCGCCACCGAGATGTCAGGCTGTCGTTTCAGTCGATTTCGCGGAACGGCGCAAGCCCTCCGGTGTCGCAAAACCGGACGGCTTGCGCCGTTCCGCTACTATGAAATGAGGTCACTTATTTGTGGACGAGTCCCCACCCACCCGCCGGCTAGTGCCAAGAACCTTAAGTTCCGTCCGTTTTCTGGAAGCTCGAATGAGTCAGGATCGGCAGCGACAGATTTGTCCTTCGTTATTTGTCATGTTTCATTTGTCATATCCTTCAAATGAAAAATGACGAATGGCAAATCACGAATGGCAAATCACGAATGACAAATCCTCCGACACACACACACACACGAAACTTGTCTCAGGCAACGTGCAAGCAGCCGGACGGAATTTAAGGTTTCTTGCACTAGCGGCGTGCCGCTCATTGAATCGACAGCTTGGCTTCTCGGCGGAGACCGCCGAGCTACAAAGCAGACTAAGCAACAACTGTAATTCTTTGTAATTTGAGCGATCGGACGGTTAAAAAATACCACGGCCGCCGGTTTTCCAGCCGGGTCGCTGCGCGAACGAAAATATGAAGATCATTCTACTCATTCACATCTTCGCCACCTTGTTTATGACAGGGCTGATCTGGTTTGTTCAGATTGTACACTATCCGCTGTTTGCGAATGTGGGTGATGAGCAATTCGCAACCTATGAACAACTGCATCAGCGTCTCACAACGTGGGTTGTGGGGCCGGCGATGCTGGTGGAGTTGGCCACGGCAGTGCTGTTGCTGAAGTTTCAGCCTGTTGGATCTGCCTGGTTGATGTGGCCGAGTCTGGGACTGTTGGTTGTGATCTGGCTGGCCACAGCGTTGTTGTCGATGCCGGCGCACAATTCGCTGACGGCGGAGTACACAACCACGGCTTACCGCACGCTTGTTTCCACGAACTGGATCCGTACCCTAGCGTGGACGGCGCGCGCAATTCTGGTTTTGGTGATCGCGGACCGGAACATGAAATGAAACATCAAACGCTTGTCGCGACGCCGAACGTCGTCAAACGTCGCCGGGCGCGGGGGCAGGAGAACACCATGAGTCAACTCACCAAATCCATTGCCCTGTTACGGCATCCAGAACAATTGGAAAATCTGTGGCTCGCGTATTGGAACACGGGGCGAAACTACTTTGACTTCGTCACCGCCGAACGTATGGAAGGTGACTCGTTCCGCGAATCCCTCGACCGCGAAGTAGCGTGGATTCTGGATCTCAGGCGCCGCAAAGATTACATCATCTCCAGCATGGCGCGCCTGCATCTGGAGCTCCCCGCGAACGATTCACAAAGTGATCCGCAAGACACTGCCCCACGCGATGGCGCCCCCCAAGCTGTGGTCGAATTCTACGTGGTCGACCTATACGGCAAATCTGGACGCGCATCGGTGGAACTCAATCAGCAACTGCGCTGGGTGAGCGGTGAAGAGGTACTGTCCGGCCAAACCAACGATGGACAGGCTGTCAGTCCGTCGTTAGTGCAGTTACTGACCAGAGCCGACGTTATCACCAGACACATACGGTAGCTCACGACTAAAAATGAAAGCGCGGAATTCGGATGCGAAACCTTGTGGTGGTGCTTGGGGATCAACTGGACCATGCTTCGGCGGCGTTCGATGGTTTCGATGCGAAACATGATATCGTGTGGATGGCAGAAGTTGACGAAGAGGCGACGCATGTCTGGTGTCATAAACTTCGGATCGCCGTGTTTTTGTCGGCGATGCGACATTTTCGCGACGAACTGACCCAGAAGAATCGAAAGGTGGATTACCACCAAATGCAGGTGCAGGCTTCGCGAGATCGTGGGGCATCGTTTGCGGAAATTCTTGCGAAAGACATCAAGCGACTGCAGCCGCAGCGCCTAGTGATGGTGGAACCGGGAGACTTCCGCGTTCGGCAACAGTTCGAAGACACCGCCGCTCAGCACGCGGTGGAATTGGAAATCAGACCCGATTCGCACTTCTATTGTTCGACCGCAGAATTCGCTCAATACGCTGACGGGCGCAAGAGCTTGCTGTTGGAATATTTTTATCGTGATCTGCGGCGAAAACACGACGTCCTGATGAAAGACGCCAAGCAGCCGGAAGGTGATCAGTGGAACTTCGATCATGATAATCGCCACAGCTTTGACAGATCCGGGCCGGAAGAACGGCCCGCTTTGAAAACCTTCGCGCCGGACCAAACCACCAGCGAAGTCATGACGCTGGTCGAACAACGGTTCGCCGATCATCCGGGAACCCTGAATCACTTCACGCTACCGGTGACTCGACGACAGGCAAAAGCGTTTCTGAAACATTTCATCGACAACATCCTGCCGAATTTCGGACAATACGAAGACGCGATGTGGACGGATGAAGCATTCCTGTATCACTCGCGACTGTCGACTCCCCTGAATCTGAAGCTGCTGAATCCGCGCGAATGTGTGGACGCGGCCGTCGAAGCCTACCGCACTGCAAAAGCGCCATTGAATAGTGTCGAAGGTTTTGTCAGACAGATTCTCGGCTGGCGAGAATTCGTGCGGGGCGTGTATTGGTTGAAGATGCCCGAGTACATCGAGCACAACTATTTCGATCATCAGGCTCAGCTGCCGTCATTTTTTTGGGACGGTCAAACGCAAATGAACTGTGTCGCGCAGTCGATGCAGCACGTTCTCAACCATGGCTATTCGCACCACATTCACCGGCTGATGGTGCTGGGAAATTTTGCTCAACTGTGGGGCGTTCATCCGCGACTGTTTCACGAATGGCACATGGCCATGTATTTAGACGCCGTGGACTGGGTGTCATTGCCGAACACGCTAGGTATGAGTCAATACGGGGACGGCGGGGTCGTGGGCACCAAACCGTATTGCAGCAGCGGCAATTACATCAACAAGATGAGCAACTTTTGCAAGGGGTGCAAATTCGACTACAAAAAGCGTGTCGGCGAAGACGCATGTCCGTTCACAACGCTGTACTGGGAATTTATGGATCGCCACCACGACAAGCTCAAGGATAATCAGCGGATGAAGTTTCCGATCAAGAATCTGGAAAAAATGCGCCAGCAGCCGGCGGATATCGCAGCCATTCGAAATCAAGCAAACGAGTTACGAGATCGCTTGAATTCACCGCCGCTCCCAAAACGGCCAGCCCCAGCAACAGCAGAAACAACAACATCAGCGGCAGGTAGCTCCAATGGCGCGGAGCGCGGGCATGAGTGATCATGTCTGAGGTGTCGTGCTGAAAGGCCTTTCGTTGCTGTTCGGGGCGATCGAACAACTGAACCTCAAACGTCCGGTTGCGTTCGTCTGAGCGGCAGAGGCCGAAATGCTGAGTCCATTCGCCGGTTTGCCGTTTAGCCTGCACGTGAAATTCGAACACCTGTACCCATCCGGGGCGTTCGATGGCCGCCAGTTTTAGCTTGACGAACTTTGCCGATCGGCCGTAGTACCCGTTGTTCTGCAGATAGTCTCGCAGATCTTTTTCCGTGCCTTTGCTGCCAATCACAGATGGGCGAGGCGTACCCAGTGCTGCGTTTTCCTCCGACTGTTGCTTCAGCAACTGCACAATTTCTTGCTCCTGATACCGCAGGATTTTCGGGCGATTCATGCTGGAATCGCACCACGGGCACAGATCGGAACCATCGGCAGAAATTGACAGCAGCCTTTCGCCGCATTGCCGACACGGTTCATCGGGATCAAATTCAATCTCCGTCAATGACGATGGCTTCGGGGGGCGTGACAGATAAAAACCGTCGTCATTCTTCCAAACATGCAGTTTCATGAGAATTGTATCTCCGTTTCCTTCTACATCTTTCCGTCGCACAGCTTTCTCATTAACAAAGAAAGAATCAAAGATCAGCGCTTGCCGTTCAGGCTGGCGGTGTCGCGTTAGCGATCCGAAACTGCTTTGACGGGGCCTTTGCACAAACAACGCTGGCCGTGGCCACCCGTCGGCACGGCCGAGCCCCAAGGCGCTCGAAGCGAGAAGGCGGTTGCCCGTTCTTCTCGCATCGAACGCAGTTGGAAACGGAATTCGAATCCACGGCGGTTTTCAAAAGACCGCCAACTTTCTCTCTCGCTGTCGGCTGCCGGCGATCAGCTTCAGAAGTTTCCCACGTCTTCCATCAATCCTGAAAACGGGCTCAATCGGTTCGGATGCGAGGAACACAAAACTTCTCAAACGTTCACGATCGCTTCTGCCACAACAAGCGATCAAAACAGCACAACGCGTACCGTCAGGTCAGCTGGCGAAAGCCGAATCAACCGAAGTCGACGTAAGCAACTGCCAGACAGCGGCTTATCGTCATTGAAGGCTGCGCGTAGAAACGTTCAGGCACGAGACGACCGTCACAGATCTTGACAATTTGTAAACCGAGTGTTCAACAGCGTGAACGCTCACGGTCAATCGTCGCGCGTCGCTTCCAACACGGACAGGAAGGCTTTTTGCGGGATTTCGACAGCACCGAACTGCTTCATTCGCTTCTTGCCGTCTTTTTGCTTTTCGAGCAGTTTTCGTTTCCGTGAAATATCGCCACCGTAACATTTGGCGGTCACGTTTTTACGGAAGGCGGAAATCGTTTCGCGCGCGATCACTTTGGCGCCGATCGCCGCCTGAATGGCGATTTCGAACTGATGTTTGCTGATCTCTTTCTTCAGCCGTTTCACCAACGCTCGCCCCCGCGTGTCAGATGTGGAACGATGGACGATGGACGACAATGCGTCGACGCGTTCGGCTTTGACAAGGATGTCCATCTTCACCAGATCAGAAGCTTCGTACCGGACGATTTCGTAATCCATCGTGCCGTAACCGCGGGTCACGCTTTTCAGTTTGTCGTACATGTCATACACGACTTCGCTGAGCGGCAGGTCGTAAATCACTTGGGCTCGCTGAGGACCGAGGTATTCTGTGTTCTTGTAGATTCCTCGGCGATCTTGGCACAATTGCATAATTGTCCCGACGTTTTCCGAAGGCACGATAAACGTCACCTTGGCAATCGGTTCGCGGAACTCTTCGATCACACTGGGGTCAGGAACGTTTTGAGGGTTGTCGATCACGATCACCTCACCCGTCTTGGTCAGGATTTCGTAGGTGACGTTCGGAGCCGTCTGGATCAGGTCCATGTCCTGTTCGCGTTCCAGACGCTGCTGCACAATTTCCATGTGCAACATGCCCAGAAAACCGCAGCGGAAACCGAATCCCAAGGCATCCGATGTTTCTGGAAAGAACGAAAAGCTGGAATCGTTGAGGCTGAATTTTTGCAGGGCCTCTCGGAGAGCTTCGAAGCCGTTCGCATCCAGCGGAAACATTCCGCAAAACACCATCTGCTTGGGCTTGGCATAGCCGGGCAGAGGTGCGGCGGCGGGCTTTTGAGCCATCGTGACGGTGTCGCCCACCGTGATTCGATTCAGTTCTTTGACGCCGGTGAGAATGTAGCCGACTTGGCCAGGACCGAGCTCCTTGCACGGCACCAGCCCCGGTCGGAACTGACCGATTTCGATCACTTCACTGTTGACGCCTTCACGCATGAAGCGAATGTTATCGCCCTTGCGCACAACGCCGTCGACCATTCGCACGTACGTCACGACACCGCGATACTAGTCGTACTTTGAATCGAACACCAAGGCGCGCATGGGTTCCGTCGGTGAACCAGTTGGGGCTGGCATTTTGTCGATGATGGCCTTGAACACCGTATCGACATTCAGCCCGGTTTTCGCACTGACCTTCAAAGCCTCGGTACCATCCAGCCCCAGAATGTTTTCGACTTCTTCGAGCACTTCGTCGATGCGAGTCACCGCCAAGTCAATCTTGTTGACGCAGATCACGATTTCAAGATTCGCTTCGATGGCTGCATAAGCATTGGCGACCGTTTGAGCCTGCACACCCTGAAACGCATCCACCAGCAGCAACGCGCCTTCGCAGGCGGCGAGGCTGCGGCTGACTTCGTAATGAAAGTCCACATGGCCGGGCGTATCGATCAGGTTCAGTTCGTAGGTCTGGCCTTCGAACTTATAATTGATCGTCACGGACCGCGCTTTGACCGTGATGCCTCGGTCACGTTCGATTTCGAGGTCGTCTAAGATTTGTGAACGAAATTCGCGTTCAGTGATCGTTCCGCTTTGCAGCAGCAACTGGTCGGCCAGCGTACTTTTTCCGTGGTCAATATGGGCAATAATACTGAAGTTGCGAATGAACCTTGGTTCCATAGTGTTCTCAAACAGTGCGAAGGGGCAGCACAGGCCGCAAGAGGCCAGGCGACGAATGGTACTCGCTGTGCCCGTTTCCGGTCGAGTGTTCCTGTCTACAAATTGAAGTTGGTGGCTTCTCCTGCCAAAAATGGGCGTTAAAACTCGCGAAATTAAGATTCTGCGGGCGAATTTCAGATTTCAGATTTCAGATTTCAGACTGACCAGCTGGCTAATTATTTCTGGCCAGCTGGCTCTTCGACAACGGGCATTGACAGAATCCAGTCTCGAATCAGTTGATTGGATTCATGGTGAACCATGCTGCGGGCGAGGTTTGGCATCCGCGCTCCGGGCTCTTCCGATTCAATGCGGTACATCAGGATCGAATCGTCTGGTTTGCCCGGAATGATGTCGTAGCGGCGTCCGCCCGTCCCTTTTCCGGCGGCTACCGGCGACTTAAACACGCCAAACTTTGCTGGGTCCAGCTGAATGCTGGTCAGATCCAGCCCCGAAGTTCTGGCTGAACCTTCCGGGTTGTGGCAATGAGCACAATTGACTTCCAACCACGCTCGGGCGCGATGATCCAAAGATCCCGAAGCTTCGTTGTCGAACGTCGCCAACACAGGACGCTCGGCCGACTGAGGGGCTCCGGTTAGCACACCGGTTTTCACCCATTGTTCCAGCTGGTTGACAGCAGAATCGGCCACGCACGGGCCGTTCAGATTTCTGGCAGTGGGCCCGATCGGAACGTACTTGCCATTTTGTTCATGACAGCTGAGGCACTGATTGGCGTTGGGAATCTGGTAGTGATTGGTGTGAGCCTGGGCTGCTGAGGTCGTCGACGCTGGGTCGGTCCATGACACATCAACCGCCGCACCGCCGAGACACAGTTCGGCCTCGGTCTGCTGGTCGTTCCATTGATACGAAAAGCCATACCAACCAGATTCTTGGCGGAATTCGACGCGAGTTTCCAGAAAGCGTTCGCCGGGCGTAGAGTCATTCGTGGCATCGGGATAGGCAAACGTCTTGACGATGGCCGTTCCAATCGGAAATTCCAAAGCTTGCGTTTCATGCCACGACATCGACTCACCGACCGGCAAGCGAACGTAGCGATGCTTAGTCGTATAATCAGAAAACAAAGGCGTGTTGAGCTGATAGACCTGCATGTCGTCCGCCGGCTGCCATTCGCCGTCGGTTAGCTTCATAAAGTTCCACTCCGATAGTTTCTGGGGAGCCGTGCGATACACCACCGCAGCCGTGTTGCCAGCCGGAGACGGTTCCGGAAATGGTGTCAGTTCGGCTGCCGGCAGTGACGCTCGCTCCAAATCATAAGGCTGCAAATCTGTTTCGGGCACATATTTTCCCGCCAAAATCTTGGCTGGAGTCAGATCTCCGATTTTGACATTCATAAACGTGGCAGCGCCGTTGTTGCGGATGCTCATCCGCAGGTCTGCCGGCAAACGACCATCAACGGCCTTGGCCGGGTTAATCAAACCGTCGAAGAAAATGTCGGGCAGACGTCCGCCCAAAGCTGGGCCCAGCATCTTGCCCAGTTGTCCCTGAGGATTCCCACCACCTTCTGAAATACGATTGTCATGGATGGAGATCCCTTCAGAAAACGGGTCGTACTCGTCATCGTTGATCTTGCGTTCTGTAATCAGATAACTGACCGCAATGATGTTACTGGTCATGTGATTGACGATGTCGTTGTCGAACACTTCCACGTCGTCCGTGGCCATCAGCATCAGCCCACTGCCGGCGGGCACACCGGCGACGATGGTGCCTTCGGCTGCAAAGTTGACGTGGTTGTTGTCATGAATATTGTTGCGAAACACGCGGATCTGACGTCCGTTTTTTTGCACCAGCCCGGGCAGATCGAACACCAAGATTCCGCTGGTGTTGTCGGTGGCAACGTTGTCGAACACGTCGGCCCGAATCGTATTTTCGATCTCAATGCCAGCGACGTTTTTTGTGGCGAGGCAATTCTTCACAATCACATCCTGCGACTGCCCCACATAAATGCCAGCGTCCGACGCCCCGATCGAAATGCAACCATCGATCAACACGTTTTGGCATTCCACAGGATAGATGCCATACGCACCGTTAGAAGTCAGTGGCCCGCCTGTCCATTCCACACGAACGTTGCGATACGTCACGCCGTGCGCGCCGATCGTTTTGATCGCGTTGCCCGCCGTGTCTTCGATGGCCAGATCTTCGATCAAAAACGCATCGCCGGTGGAAGTCATTCCCGTGCTGCCCGCCAGTTGTCCTTTGAACGACAAGATCGTTTTGTCATGCCCAGCACCGCGAATGGTGAGATTGTCGCAGGCGATATTCAGTTCGCCTGCAAAACGGTACAGGCCCGCCTGAAGTTCGATCACGTCGCCCGGAATCGCATCGATTAACGCGGCCTGAAATCGATATTGAACATCCGGAGATGGCCCGAGCTGAATTGTCCGAGGTGCCGGCGCTGGCGATTCTGCTGACGTCACCGGCGTTGGCAACGATGCCGTGGCGTTCGAAGTGGATTGCGACATGGTCAGGCCACACACGATGACCATAGCCGTAAGCGAAATGCTCAGTGCGAGTGATTGATAGGCTGTGCGATTCACGAAGAAATCCTGTAGTGTGAGTGGTTGTGGGGGAATCCGCGATTCTGGCAGGAGGGCGAAACACGCGTCGGGCAAAAACATGAAGTGTTTCACCGCTCAGCCTTAGCCCATCAGAGCTCCCGCAAACAGTTTCGGAAGACGAAACAGCGACGCTGCATCATAGAGGCCCAGCAATTGTCTGGCCACACTCAGCCCGTTGCGATGCGATGGAAACCAAATCGGTTTCGGAAAGTTGATCAGCGGACCTGCTAAAACGGTCTTCTCAACATCGTGTAGCAGATACGTATTATGAACATTGCCGATACCACTTTGAATGTTTTGCAGTGTCTCACCCGGATACGCGCCCCACGGCGGACTGACCAAGCCGTACGCTAAACCCGACCACTGATTGACGCAGACGGATCCATAACGTAGTTGCCGCAAAGCAGACTCAGCCGCCTCCGGATGTTGTCGCCGAAACGCGGTCGGAAAGGTGACCGACGCGCACAGGGTTCCGTGCAGTTGATCGTTCACAAATTCTGTCGCTAGTCGCAGAAAGTCTGGAGGACTGTTGCCGCCCAGTTGTGTTTCGGCACAGACGCAGACGAACGATTCTTCGCAAAATAACAGCCGCCGTTCGTCGTAACGCTGATCTTCTAACAGCGTCCACGGCAGGCAATTGTTGTCGTCTGGTTTCGTATCGGTGGCAGTGAATCGCTGGAATCTTTCTGCGGCCCCGGGATAGTAAGCTGGTCGTGCGGGAGTCTGCTTTAGGAAGTGCTGTACCAGCGACAGAAACTCGGAGCGTTGCGGCCAGTTATTCCAAGTCACAATGACTTTGGTCGCCAAGCAGTTAAATGACGCATTGTTGGTGATGGACGTGGCCACGTGCTGGGCCTGAGACTTCAATTGACGCTGAGTATAGTGTCCCGGAACGATGATCCACGGTGTGACGTTGCCGAGCTCGCTGGTGACTGGTTTTGTCAGAACCGGGTCGTTGTTCTGTTTTCGTTGTCGGGCTTCTTCTGCAGTGGTGCCCCACACGATTTTATCGTGCGTCGCTTCTGATCCAGTAATGTGGACGTCGTTCACGTGTGGATGATTGATCAGTTCCGTACCCACGTCCGCTCCGCCAGTCACGATGGCCAGCAGGTTCTCACGAATCAGCGGAGCGAACGCTTTTTCAAAGATGGGGGCCAGATATTCGTTGACCGGGTTCATCTTCAGCACCACCCGCCGACCTTCGAACAGGATTCTGTTCAGGCTGTCTGTCACGGGAATCGACGACACGTTTCCGGCACCCAGCACGGCTGAAATCCCACTAATTAAGCCTTCCGACACCCGCCCCAAAAGTTCGCCGTGAATCCCAGCTGGCTCGACACCGGGCTGCATTCGCACGGTCCCGCGAAGGCCCATAAATGTCAGGCTGTCGAAGAATCCATAAGTCGGAAAGACGGGCACACACACCTGCCCGGAAGGCAGGCGATCGACTTTGCCGGGCAAAGTTAGCGGACCGCCCGATTGCAGAGCGGACAAGGTCTGAATGGTCAGCTGCAGTTGCCGAGCCACCACAACCGGGCCGCTCAGCATGTCTTCCGCTCGGACATCCGAATCCGCCGGAAGCCCTTTCGCCACCGCCGCCGCTGAAGCCCAGTGTTCCGCCTGTGCGACGACCCCGGCAATGCACTCACGGCACAATGCGATTCGAGCGTCGAGAGAAAGGCGAACCGGCGGCGCGATCAATCGATGGAGGCGCGTGATGGTGTCACCGACTGATTGTTGATTCATGTTACGGCCGCTGTGAGTGTTTTGAAAAGACGACGCAGGATACCGACTCCGCCAGATCCTGCCACCGGCAGAGGACAGCGTGCGTTGATGACGAACGGTGTTCTGTTGTCGTAATCGATGTAGGCCGAAACAAGCCGCTACGGGCGCAGTTCGGGCAGAACCCAAGGATTCTCCCTGTGAGGCAATGGAGACCTCAGTGACCGTCCACAAATAAGTTGCCAATTTAGCGGAACGGCGCGAGCCGTCCGGTGTCGCCAAACCGGATGGCTTGTGCTGGGCTGTTAAAATTCGGGATTGACGCACAATTTCCCTTGAGCAAGCTTTGTTCTGTTCCGTGCGGGGGGCTGCGATTCAGGCCGGAGGCCGACACATCCCTTGTCGGTGGCGTAAGCCACCGGAACGAGCGCAGAACATCTAGCCCGGAGCGGCGACACAAGTCCGCTGACGAGCTCAGGCTTGTGTCGGCCTCCGGCCTTTTAGCTTCCGCTTCCCTTTTCCGGTGGCTCACGCCACCGGCAGAGGATGTGTCGCCCTACGCGCTAATCAACAAGGAATCAAAAGCGCCAAAACGTTTCCTCAATGGATCGCATGTCAACGCCAAATTTTAACAGCCCAGGCTTGTGCCCTTCCGCTATGTGAAATGAGGTCACTTATTTGTGGACGAGTCTCTGCGTGGCTGCCGGAACTGCGCAAACGAAACACAGTCGGAACCGCTGTGGTGATTCGAAAATGATCACACCACGGAAGATCTCAACAGACGCCCGGTTTGCTTGTTGCCGGCCCACATAAATCATCCGGAGCACGAAAAGAAAACAGCCAACCCGATTTAGGGCTGGCTGTTCTGTTTTGTTTTGTCTGCGATCGTCAGCCGAAGCTGAGATCTGACGCATCATCAAGATTTAGTACTCGCCGATGACTTCGCCAGCTGATCGAGTTGCAAGAGCATTGTAAATCCCTTGATCGATGTTCTCCGAGATGAGTCGTGAAGAACCGTCGCCCAATGTGAACTGAGCACCGCCAACGTGCTGACTACGGAAGTTACTGGTGAAGTCTGATGGCGATACGTTGCAGTTGGCAAGTTCCGCGTCATTGTAAACTGTTTCGACGATTGGGTTTTGGTTCATACGGTAAAACGTCGTGCCCCAATTGCCTCCAGTTGTGAAACCAGACATAGCCTGAATGCCTAGTGGATTGGGTTGCGGTGCGATCCAGCCCTGCTGGACACGCCCATTAGCAGTGACCGCTACAAGCGGGTTGGGGCCCGCGGAGACTGTCCACGGGTTTCCTGTGGCACCTTCACCCACACATAGTGTGTTGCTGGAACCGTCGGTCAGGTCGCGGAACGAGGTTCTGACATTGATGCCGAACATTCCTTGACTCGGTCCGCTGCTGCCGAAACACCACTCTTTGCTGGCGCCTTTACTCAGCAAATACTGCGTTGTCCCCAGCGTCGTGCCGATCGGAAAACCAGCAAGAACAGGATTCTGATCGACAGGAGCCCCCGTGGATGAAGGGCAGAGATAGGCAGGCACGATTGTGCTGGCGACAGCAGGAGCCTGCGATTCCCAAGTTATTTCATCAACGTACAGCCCCTTCAGGTTTGCTCCGTCAATGAATGGCAAGATCGACGCGAACGCGCCGATTGAGATGTCGATCCCGAATGATGGCCCAGGTCTGCCACAAGCGCCAACCGGGAACATGTTGTAAACGTCAGCATAGTTGTGCATGGCCAATCCGATTTGCTTCAGATTGTTCTTACATTGTGTTCGGCGAGCGGCTTCGCGCGCCTGCTGCACGGCTGGCAGCAAAAGTGCGATCAAAATCGCGATGATCGCGATCACGACCAGTAACTCGATAAGGGTAAACCCTCGCTGCCGTCGTTGAGAAACTTGTTTCACGCTGTTGTGCTCCTGATGAAAAAAGAGTGCCGTTTTG
Organism: Fuerstiella sp.; assembly: GCA_041688835.1. Taxonomy (GTDB): domain Bacteria; phylum Planctomycetota; class Planctomycetia; order Planctomycetales; family Planctomycetaceae; genus Fuerstiella. Next base: position 36,476 of record JBDNHJ010000146.1, on the reverse strand, counting down.
GTGAATGCCCGATTTCGCAGTTCTGGTTGAAGAAACACTGCGTAAGACATGAGTTAGCGTTACGCAACATTCATGCCACAATTCCAAATCCTGTGCCCGGCTGAAATCGTAAGACAGCCGACACTGCTTGAACCTAACACTTTATAAACGCGAACTGTTCTGCGGGAACTGCACATTTGTTCACATATTCAAAAAATATCTTCGAAGTCCGCATATTCCCTTCACGTTTGGTCCCCAAACAACGGCGCTCACGGGGCCAGCCAGTCGGCAGATGTCAATATCGCATCACTGTAGGAATAAATCCCCCGAATGTTGCCGTTTGGCCTCAGAAGCAGAAATTCCATTGCCTTGGTGGTGTGGCAAATCACTGCAAAGTTGTCGCGGGCTGCAGTGAGTTCCGTGCGGTCGGGAGTTTTCGATTCGCACTCCGCTGGCAGATTGGATTCTCGCTGTTCACAGACACGCCCCGGTACGTACGGTGCCAAGTAGCCTCGCAAACTGGATTCAGGCTCCCGGTCCCATAACCATTGCGTGTCCGACACGTCGGTCAGCACCGTGGCTTGACCGACAAGCTGCACTTGCACATGTCTCGCAGCGTCGTAAAACAGCCACGACACCCATGGGTTGGCTTGAATGAAATCGACCTTCGGCGAACGCACGTCCGTGTGAATGAAGATTTCCCGCGACTCCAGCTCCACATGCCGCAGCACCACTGTCCGCTGGCGAGGCACCTTTTCACCATTCGTCGCCAGCACAGGCAGCCGCCAACCGCAGCCGCGATCGTGCGGAGCTACAGCCAGCAGTTTCCAGCAATCGGCTTCGATGGCCGTTAGATCATCGCAATTGGAAAACAGGTCAGTGGTGTTTGAATCAGCGGGCGACATCGGTTCTCACTCACTTACGCCACATCAGCCGTGGTCCACTGCCCGTCAATGCGTCGCCAAACTTCAGATCCCAGGCTGGCGTCTTGCAGTACGGACGGCAAACGCGCGGGGCGGACGTTGTCGTAGCTCTGCAGCATGGCAAATCGAGTCACAGCGGTGGGCATGCCGACAGCCGTAAAGCCGGGGTGCCCCGTGGATGGAAATGGGCCGCCGTGATTCATTGCCGCACTCACGGCCACGCCCGTTGGCATTTTGTCATTCAGAAGACGTCCCACTTTGATCCGCAGTGTCGGTTCAATCGCCGCATAAGCTGCATCGTCGCTGCCCTGAGTATCCGAATACAGGCATCCGGTGAGGTTACCTTCCAAGGATTCGGCGATCGCCGCCATCTGCTGCACACCGTCGGCCAGCACGATCAACGAACCGTTGCCGAAAGTTTCTGTCTGAAAGACTTCGGGGTCTTCCAGAAATCGGCTGCCGCTGACAACCAGCAACGTGTTGTTGAAGCATACTCCGTTGCCTCCGCCCGGTTTGCCACCGGTGACCAAAGTGGCCCCCGCTTTTTGAATCGCGTCGACGCCACTGGCAAAGCTGGTGCGAACGCCTTCGCCCAGCATCGTGCCGACTGCCGCGTTCTGGAATCGTGCAGAAACCGCCGCCACAAACTTGTCGCCCGCTTCGCCCGCCGGAACAACGACGAGTCCTGGACTGGTGCAGAACTGCCCCGTGCCCATCAGACAACTGCCAGAAAAATCGTCCGCCACCGCGTCCGCTCGTTCTGCCAATGCACCGCTTAAAATGAACACCGGATTGATACTGGACAGTTCCAGATACATCGGTTTTCCCGCAGCGTCGGCGGCAGACTTTAGCTTCAGGCCGGTGTGTCGAGCTCCCGTATAGCCGGACGCTCCGATGCGAGCATCAGAAACCAGCTTGTAGCCGTCTTCGTGGCTGGTGCGGTAGATTAGCTGCACTAAGGCTTGAGGCATATCGGTACGCTGAATGGCGGCCATGGCCGCTTCTGCGAAGATGCGAGTCGTTTCTGGGTGGCTGGAATGCCCCTTCGCCACGACAGGATTTCCAGCCGCAATGGCGGCCGCAAAGTCTCCACCGGCGATGCCGTTAAACGCGAACGGAAAGTTGTTGGGGCCGAACACCACAACCGGCCCAATGGCACCCATCATCGATCGAATACCAGACGCGGTGTCGATGATGGGACACCGCCAAGAATCCGTGCGAGCTGCCGTGGCCGCCTGACGCAACTGATTTGTCGTACGCGGTAGCTCACCATCTTTGAGACGTGGTGAAACCGGCAGTGCGGTTTCTGCGTGAGCCGCCGCGACCAGCGCATCTGCGCGAGTTTCGATTTCTTCCGCGTAGGCGTCCAGAAAATCGGCGAACCGACTGCCCGGCCAGCCGCGCATTTGCTTGGCTGCATCTGCTGCCGCCTGCAGGGCTTGATCGATTTCCGACCACGGGCTGACCGGAAATTCGCCCGGCAGCGTTTGTTCTGTCGCGGGGTTCACGGCTTGAAAAGTTTGTGTGCCGGAAGACGCAAGCCACTGGCCGTCGATAAGTACTGGATGAGGCATGGAGTTAGCTTTGGTAGAGAAATTTGCGGGAGAAAAAATCGCTTATTGAAAGCAGGATCTGCGTTTCGTTTCTTAGCCCGGAGGGCGGCAGCGTGTAGCCTCGGGCGTCAGTCCGAGGTATCGCTCAAGCCCGAATGGGCTGACAGAGTCTTTGCCGGGGCCATCAGGCCCCGGTGATGTCTAGGAGTCGCGGAACGGCCCGAAGGGCCGACACAGCAATGACTGTTTCGTGCATTTCTGTCGGCCCTCCGGGCCTTTTTGGCATGGCACGGAGACTTCCGGTGGCTCACGCCACCGCCAGAGGCTGTGTCGGCCTTTCAGGCTTGGATCGCATTTTGATCTTTTCCGCTCTCTATGACCGCAACCTTGGGCTGACGCCCAGGGCTACATGCTGCCGCCCTCCGGGCTAGACGATGAAGGTGCGTCCCGCCTAAAAGATCCCCAGCTGGTCGCGAGCATCGTCGGTCATTCGTTCCGGAGACCACGGCGGCGACATCACCAGCGTGATCCCTGCTTCTGTCACATCGTGCAAACGTTCCAAGGCCATTTTGGCTTGTTGCACCAGTTGCGGTCCTGCCGGACAAGCCGGGCTGGTGAGCGTCATTTGAACATTCACTTTACCTTCAGCGGCTTCGTCCTGTTCGATCGAATAGATCAGCCCGAGGTCGACGATGTTGATAAACAGTTCCGGGTCAATCACCTGCTTCAGAGCTTCGATGTAGTCGGAATCTGTTGTGGGTTGACTGGTGTCCTGATCAGCAACCGCAACGTCGCCGGTGGGTTCTGAGCCAGCACCGTCGACTGCCGCAGCCGCGACGGCCATCGTCACGGACTCCGATTTTGCAGCGGTGGACGCTGTCGCCGTTACGTTCGCCGATTCAGCCTCGTCAGCCAATTCTGCCCAAACTGCGCCGTCTTTGATTTCGACCTTAAAGGTGCGGATCGGCTGTGTGGCAGGCATGCACAAGGCGGCGCCCGTTTTGATATCGAATTTCGCGCCGTGTCGAGGGCAAGAAATCGCTCCATCAACGATTTCGCCGGCTGCGAGCGGCTGACCATCGTGTGAGCAAACGTCTTCGATCACGAAATATTCATCGCCGATTCTGACCGCCAGAGCGGGGATGTCATCGACAAAAACAGACACCTGTCCGCCCGGCTGAAGTTCGTCCGTACTAATTACCTGTTCCATAAGAACTTACGCTCACTGATCTGAAGTAATGAAAAGTGGGCCAACAGTCCACAGCTGCTCGCTTCCCACGGGTTTCTGTATCGACAGCCACGCTGCAGCTTGACGCAGACGCGACCTGTACCCCGCAGTTTAGACTGACCAGCCGTCAAGTGTAGTGACATCCCAAGGTTTCTCATGGGAATGGCGGACCTTCAAATCCGCAACTCATAAGACATGCGGTTTTCCTGATCTATGGAATGCCATGCCAATGGGCAGACCGCCAGATTTTGACTAACATTCCGCCTACTGGCCCAAGAATCTGAAATTGCTGATGTTTCACCTAAAATCATCAACACGACCACCAACGAAGACTCTCATGGAAGCAATCGCAGCGTCAGTCGTCCTGACTCCCACGGAGATCGTGGAATGCCTGAACGTCCGTGTGCGGGCCACGTTCGCACGATCGGCCGCTGAGCAGACAAGCGCGTCGCGACCGGGCGGTGCCGCATGACAGACATGCCCACAATTTCCGTCACAGAACTTGTCACGGCCTTCAAGGAAGTCGTCGAATCCACACTGCCGCCCGTCATCGTGGAAGGCGAAATTTCGAACTGCAAACGCTCCGCCACCGGCCACTATTATCTGACACTGAAGGACGATCATTCAGAAATCAACGCCGTCATCTGGAAAGGCACCGCCAGCCAGCTTCGGTTCCAACCCAAAGACGGACTGAAGGTTCTGGCCACAGGAGCACTGCAGGTTTATGTTGCTCGCGGAACCTGCCAGTTCATCATCAATCGTTTGCTGCCGCAAGGCATGGGCGAACTAGAACTTGCCTTCCGACAGTTAAAGCAGAAGCTGGAATCCGAAGGCCTGTTCGATCGCGATCGGAAACGACCACTGCCACAGATTCCTCACCGAATCGCGTTGATCACAAGTCCCACATCCGCTGCGGTCAAGGATATGATTCAGGTGATGACCCGCCGCTGGCCAGGGGTGAATCTGGTGATTCTTCCGGTACCAGTCCAAGGACCAGGCGCGGCAGCTCGAATTGCGAAGGCGTTGAATTTTGTGCATCGCATTCCAGACGTCGACGTGGTGATCACGGGACGCGGCGGAGGCAGCTTGGAAGACCTGTGGGCCTTCAACGAAGAAATCGTGGCCCGCGCCATCGCAGCTTGTCCGGTTCCCGTGATCAGCGCTGTGGGGCACGAAGTGGATGTGTCGATTGCGGATCTGGTGGCCGATCGTCGAGCTCTCACGCCCAGCGAAGCGGGCGAACTGGTGGTGCCGTCCGTGGACGAATTTCGGCAAACGCTGAACAACAGCGTCACGCGGATGCATCGGGCGCTGCAGGGCCGCGTCGAACGGATGAAATTGACGCTGGAAGCCATTTCCGCACGCAACATTTTTCAGCGGCCCATGACACTCATCGACGATCGGCGGCAGCGCTGCGACGAACTGGGAGCCGCCGCCGAACGCGCCATTCGCCTGAAAACAGAACGACTCAACCAAAAACTGTCCTCAACCGCCGCGTCGCTGGATGCACTCAGTCCGTTAAAAGTTCTGGCACGCGGCTACTCGCTGACCACCACATCAGACGGCACCTTGGTCCGAAGTCTCGACGATGTGCAAGCAGGTCAGGATTTGCACACACGAATCGCCGGCGGCAGCATTCGCAGCACGGTGTGCAGCACAGAACGCACTCTTTCGTAGTGCTCGAAGCAATCGCCTGCCTTGCGGCGCACGGATTTCGATTCAATTGGGATTCCGCAGAAGACAGGGTACCGGTCGCTGGCCGATCGTGACACAATTGCCGTTCTTTCAAGACTTGGACACGCGGCCATCATGTCTCACACCACACCGCAGCTTTCCTCGGATGATTCGTCCGCCTCTGGTCCGCAACCAGCGGGCAGTTTGCAGGACACTTGCGCAAGGCTGCGTCGTCGAGCATTCAAGGCAACCAGTCAACTCAGCAGCTGCAGCAAAACCACGATTCGCAAAGCCGCCCGCCGAGTGCTCAAGGATCTGGCCAAGTGTATTGATGCCGTCGACGTACATTTGTTTCGCGTGACGATCGACGATACCGGCGGTGGTCGGGTCGGGCTACGACATCACACGGGAACTCGAATTTCTGCGGCTGAGGAACGCCCGCTGCATTACTTTCAATTTCGACTGCTGCCATCGCGGATTCAGAAGTGCATCAACGCGAATCAAATTGCAAAGATCCGCGGGAATTCGGAAGTCGGCGGCAGAACTCTGGCGGGGCTGCTGGCGAAAGTCGATTGCGAGACCTACTACTTGTGCCCGCTGTTGATCGACGGTCAGGTGAAGGGACTGCTGGGAGTCGCCCGCCGAACGGAACTGCCAGCGGACGACAACGACCTCGATGAATTCTTCGACCTGCTAAAACTGATCGCCACGATCCTGCTGATCAACACGCAGCGTGTGCGGCGTGAATCGCGGCGAGCAAAAAAAATGGCGGAATGGCGGCGGATCGCAGACCAAGCCTGCGACTTCGCAATCACGCTCAGCGCCGCTGACACAAATCGTAACACGGTGGTCTCCACCGTGACCCGCGACGAAAATCACGGCGAACCCCACCATGCCACAATCAACGTTCCGCCGGTCCTGACCATCAGCAAGACGACGGCCTTCGGTGCGGCCGATGCAACGCCAGCACTGGATGGACTGCGGCTGACCGATATCGTACTCCGCAGCTTTCTTCGTGATCTGCTGGAGCAGCTGGCTGAGGCGGTTGAAACCTCTGAGGTCCGGACGACCAGCTTCCAGATGGCATTGGGGCATGCGGGACCACGCTGGTGCCTTGCCAGAATCGAACCTTCACGCACGGCAGACAGCACCTATGCGACGCTGTATCTGACGGACAACAATCGCGACAAGTTGTTGCAAGAAGAAGTTCGAGAACTCTCCGATCATCTGGTCAAAGCGTCGCGTCTGAGTCTACTGGGGCAGATGAGTACTGAGTTCGCTCACCAGTTGAACCAGCCTCTGCAAGCGATTCTAAACTACGCCAACATGTTGCAACGCCGGATTGAACGCGGCGCGGCGACCGCAGAAAACAGCATCGCCACCTTGGCCAACATCGAAAGCTCTGTGCTGCATTCCGCCGCCATCATTCAGCGGATTCGCGACTTTGTGAAGTTTCGCACTTTGCTGACAGAAACCATCCGCCTGCAAGAAATCATCGATCAGGCACTGATGCTGGTCATTCCGACGGCGCGCGGATGGAACGCAGACATTATTCCGCCAGACGATTTATTGGATGTGGAAGTCGTGGTCGATAAGGCTCAGACCACGCATGTCTTGGTGAACTTGATCATCAATGCTCTGGAAGCCTGCCAAGAATTCGGCGTCGATCGGCCTCGGATCGAACTTTTTGTCCGCGAAGAATCAGGTCACCGGCGAGTCACCGTGGGTGTCAAAGACAACGGCCCCGGACTTCCTCAGAAGAATCCAGACATCGTGTTCAAAGAGTTCTATTCCGGTAAAACAGAAGGCTTGGGAATGGGCTTGGCGATCAGCCGAGAAGTGTGCGAGTCGCAAGGCGGCGGGTTGACTGCGGAAAATAATGCCGGACAAAACGGCTGCACATTCTTCGTGTCCATGGAACTCAAAAGCAACAGTGGCAACGACACGGAAGAAATCAACACGATCAGCATCGACGACAATCTGCCGATCGACTAGAGGCAGGAACGGAAACACGTAGGATAGGCTTCTCGTTGCTATGATTTATCGATTTCTGATCGGCCTGATTGGTCTCTGGCTGTTGCCGAGCGTTGCGTTTTCGCAATTGGATTTCGAGAAACAGCCGATCAATTACAGCGAAACGGAACCCACCGATCGAGTGTATCAGCTTGGTCAACAGCTGAAAGCAGGTGGCGTGAAGTTAACGTGGGAGCCACAGCACGGCTATCTGAAGTCGGTGTTGCAACAGTTGAATGTTCCGGTCTGTTCGCAGACACTCGTGTTTTCGAAGACCAGCTTACAGGCGGCGAGAATTTCACCGCGTGCTCCGCGAGCCTTGTATTTCGACGACGATGTCTACATCGGTTGGGTGCAGCATGGCGATCTGATTGAGCTGTCCGCCGCAGATCCCAGCCTTGGCGGCACTTTCTATTCGCTGAGTCAACGGCAGACGGACGCCCCGTCGATTCGTCGCGAAACATCGCGCTGCCTGCAGTGTCACGGTTCCACTCACACACGCCGCACGCCCGGACACATCGTCCGCAGTGTGTACGCCGACAACACGGGCCAGCCCGTGTTTCGACTGGGGACACATCTGACGGACCACAGGTCACCGTTCGAACAACGCTTCGGCGGGTGGTATGTGACGGGAACACATGGCGACCAGCGTCACATGGGCAACACCTGGCTGACGGATGCGAATGAATCTAAAGAATTGGAGACCAGCATGGGGGCCAACGTGACCGACCTATCGCCGTTGGTGCAGACGTCCGCTTATCTGACGCCGCACAGCGACATTGTGGCCCTCATGGTTTTGCAACATCAGGTGTACATGCACAACGTACTGACGGCCGCCAATCACTCCGGCCGACTCACCGCCCGCGATGCAGTCGTGATGAATCGCGCGTTGGAACGTGACGCCGACTTCGAATCCGATTCCACTCGACGTCGCTACGATTCCGCAGCGGAAAAAATTGTGAAGGCGCTGCTGTTTTGCGGCGAACACCCACTGACTGCGGAAGTGACGGGAACGTCTGGTTTTCGTGAGCACTTCGAAGCGTTGGGCCCGTTCGATGTCGCGGGACGCAGTCTACGTCAGTTCGATTTGCAACGTCGATTGTTTCGTTATCCGTGCAGTTATCTGATCTATTCCTCAGCATTTCACGGATTGCCCGCTCGCATCCGACAGCGTGTGCTGGACCGCTTGGACGAAATTCTGGCAGGCACCGACGCAGCACCGGATTTCGAGCATCTGACGAACACAGACCGGCAGGCCATCCGCGAAATTCTCACAGCGACCATCGACAAACCCAGCGATGACAGCAGCCAAGTCGCTCCCTAAACGTCACAGCCGTTGTTCCGTAGTTCCCTTGTTTGCTCACGATTCCTGAGGGCCGGGAGTCCCCGTTCGCTAGACATCGCTGAGCTCACAGCGGAAACTCTCATTCCACGATTCCCACATTCCTCCTGCCGGTCGTTCTCGCATGCATCTCCATTCTTGGCTACTCGCGTTCCTATTCCTCACCAGTTACGCACCACTGCTGGAGGCTCAGACCAAATCCGCCGATCAATGGCACACCTTGGCCATTCCTGAAGCGTGGCGGAAAGTGCCTAGCGGCGAATTGACGCCGATTGATGGCAATTCGTGGTACCGAGCTATGGTGAAGATTCCGGCCGCTTGGAAAGACGCTGACTTGGTGCTGTACGTTGAAGCTCTGGATGATGCACGCGCCGCGTTTGTGAATGGTGCGTTGGTCGGCGGAACCGGCACCTTTCCGCCTGCCTTTCGCAGCGGTCTGGGCGAACCGGGAGAATATCAACTCGACAACAGCCGACTGAACTTTGGACAGTTCAACTGCGTGGCGGTGCGAGTGCATCAAAATGGACCTCGGCCGAACTTCAGCGTGGCTCCGCCGGTGTTGCTGAATCGTTCGGCGGCAAAAGCGATTCGGTTGAACGGTCAATGGCAGTACCGTCCGGGTGACGACGCCGCCTATGCCACCGCGACTGCTGCGGATTTTGGTATCGATCCCAACGCCGAAATTGCAGACGGCACAGACAGCGATCTGCGGACCTTGGGCGGTTATTCGAAGATCGACGACGTGGGCGATGATATCCAACGCTATGTGACTCAACGTGATGGAGACAATGATCCGCTGCCACCGCGGGATGCTGAGCAAGCGTTTGAGGTTCCGGATGATTTGCGGATGCAACTTGTGCTCAGCGAACCCGAGATCGCTCAACCGCTGTTTATGACATGGGACGAACGCGGGCGGATGTGGGTGGTGGAGTATCGTCAATATCCCGAAGTCGCGGGCGTGACGATGCTGAGTCGCGATGTGTTTTTGCGCAGCGTGTACGACAAACTTCCGGAACCTCCACCGCATGGCGCACGGGGGCGTGATCGCATCACCATTCATGAAGACACCGACGGTGATGGCGTGTACGACACACACAAAACCTTCGTCGACGGATTGAACATCGCATCATCGGTGGCGCTGGGACGCGGAGGAGCTTTCGTCACAAACCCGCCGTACTTGTTGTTTTATCCAGACCGCGATGGCGACGACGTGCCGGACAGTGATCCCGAAGTTTTGTTGGAAGGTTTTGGGATTGAAGATTCGCATTCCGTGGTCAACAGTTTGCGATTCGGCCCAGATGGCTGGCTGTACGGTGCGCAGGGCAGCACTGTGACGGGCAAGGTCAAGCGTTTCGGTTCGACGGACGATCCGGTGATGACGATGGGCCAGCAGATTTGGCGTTATCACCCAGAATCGAAACGATTCGAAGTCTTTGCGGAAGGTGGAGGCAACACGTTTGGTGTCGAAATCGACAACCATGGGGAAATCTTTTCTGGGCATAATGGCGGCGACACGCGCGGCTTCCACTATCTGCAAGGCAGTTATTCTCGAAAAGGTTTCGGCAAGCACGGGCCGTTGTCCAATCCGTATGCGTTCGGCTATTTCGAACATATCAAGCACGCTCCGGTGGAGCGATTTACGCACAACTTTGTGATCTACGAAGAAGGCACTCTGCCTGATCCGTATCGCGGTCGATTGTTCGGCATTGAACCGTTGCAGGGGCAGGTTGTGATGAGCGATATTCGACCTTATCAATCGTCGTTCGAAACGATCGACATTTCGCGGGTTGTGAAGACGGATGACCAATGGTTTCGGCCCGTCGATATCAAGACTGGTCCAGATGGCAGCATCTACATCGCAGATATGTACGAACAACGGATCGATCACAGCAGTCACTACGCTGGCAGAATCGATCGCACCAACGGCCGCATCTATCGACTGACGGCCAAACAACCGACGACTCGCGATCTGACCGCAGAACTCACCGCAGCGACCAACAATCCCGTGGCCGCACTAAAACACGACAGCAAATGGCATCGGCAGAATGCTGTACGATTGATTGGTGACCGAAAGGATGCCGCCATGGCACCGGCGCTGTTGATTCAGACACTACAACAAACAGGGCAGACCGCGCTGGAATCACTGTGGGCGCTGCATGCGTGTGGCGGATTGACGGACGCAGCCGCGATCGAGCTGCTGCAGCACAAAGATCAGTACGTCCGTGCATGGACGGTTCGTTTGTTGTGTGACGATTATCAAGTGGCCCCGCAAATCGCTGCGGCGCTGACGGAGTTGGCGGCCCACGAACCCTACATTTTTGTCCGCAAGCAATTGGCGTGTTCGGCCAAACGCCTGTCCGCTGCCGATGGTCTGCCGATCGTGCGCGAGCTGTTGAAGTACGACGAAGATGCGGCCGATCTGCATCAGCCGCTGTTGCTGTGGTGGGCCTTGGAATCGAAAGCGGACGACGCCGATCGTGATTTGATCTTGAGTGTCGTGTTGTCTGACGCTGAGATCTGGCAGCGTCCGTTGATGACGCAGCATCTGACGGAACGCTTAATGAAACGTTATGCTGCGGCTGGCAGTCGTCATGACTTACTGGCAGCAGCGGAGTTACTGAATCGTGCTCCGGATGCGGTCAGCACAAAGCTGCTGCTGAAGGGGTTCGAAGACGCTTACAAAGGCCGATCTCTGGCGGGCATTCCCGATGAATTGGTGAATGCGATTGCTGCGACTGGCGGCGGTTCTGTGGCATTAAAACTGCGACAGGGTGATTCGGCCGCCATTAAAACCTGCCTGCAGGTCGTTGGTGATGGGAAAGCAAAGTTGGCCGAACGCCAACACTACCTTGAGATTTTCGGGGAGATCCGGCGGCCCGAATTCATTCCCGTGTTATTGCAAGTCGTCGCTGAAGAAAACAATGACGCGTTGGTTTCTGTCGCGTTAACAGCGCTGCAGTCGTTCGACGATCTGCGGATTGGCCAAGACGTTGTGACTCACTTTGCACGCCTGTCGGCAGATAGTCGAGGAGTGGCCGAAACGCTGTTGTCGAGTCGTCCGGTGTGGGCCATGGAATTGCTGAACGCCGTCGACAGTGGAACCATTAAGTCAACGGAAATTTCCGACGCTGGCCTCAGAAAGATGACTCAACATCGCGACGATGCGATCAACCAGTTGATTGCCAAACACTGGGGCGCGATCGCTGGATCCACCACAGAACAGATGCAGCAGCGTCTGGCAGAACTGACGACGATCCTGAGCGACGGGACTGGTAACCCGAAAAAGGGGAAGCCGCTGTACATGCAAAACTGCGGCAAGTGCCATCAGTTATTTAGCGAAGGCGGCCAGATCGGTCCTGACCTCACGGCCTTCAAACGTGACAATCAGGAACGCATTTTGGTGAACGTCGTCAATCCCAGCCTAGAAATTCGCGAAGGCTTCGAAAACCACGTGGTGGCCACGGCAGATGGTCGCGTCGTGAACGGATTTTTGGCCGACAAAGACAATCAAGTGGTGGTGCTGCGTGGCGTTGATGGCCAGAACATCATCCTGCGGCAGGACGAGATCGAAGATATGGTGATCAGCAAGATCTCCATCATGCCGGAAGGGACATTAAAGTCACTGACGCCCGAACAAGTCCGCGATCTGTTTGCGTATCTCCGGTCATCTCAACCAGTGAACTATTAGAGCGTTCGTCTGCGCCCCTTTCAGACGCGAACTCGGGAACGAATTCGTGTTCCGGTGGTGTTCGATGATTTTAACCACACGCTCGGACGGCACAGGTTTTGGCAGAATAATGTGCGCTGTCATTATTCTGCCATCATCGTCTTTCGTGCGGTTTGTTCCGCTTCTGAACAACGCTGGCAAAACTGGCGGCTAAAAAGTTGTGGGGCAGACAGGCTGGAAGCCTATCCCACGGCTTCCAGTTGCGTGTGCTATCTTCCGACTGATCTTTTAATGGACTCGTTGGCCGGGAACCGCGCCGGTATCTGGGCTTAGCAGATAGACGTCTTTGCCGCCGCCACCGCTGGCACACACCATGCCTTGGCTGAGGCCGAACTTCATTTGTCGTGGCTTGAGGTTGGCGACGCAGACGACCAAACGGCCGACCAAAGTTTCTGGTTCGTAAGCCGCCTTGATACCCGCGAATACGTTGCGAGTTTCTCCGCCGCCGAGTGACAGTGTGAGCTGCAGCAGTTTGTCGGCCCCCTTGACGTGGCCGGCTTCGATAATCCGAGCCACTCGCAGATCAACCTTCACAAAATCGTCGATCGTGCAGTCTGGTTCCGAGGTCAGTGAACACTTAATGCCGTTTTCGTTCAAGATCGCCGCCGCTTTCTCCAGGTCGGCTCCCTTGCCGAACGATAGCGTGGGGCCAGCCAGCGGCGTGATCGGTTCTTTCGCTAACGCGTCGCCGGAATCTTGCCACGTGACTGCTGCACGAAAACCCGTTGCCGTTGGTTCGGTTTCGGATGCTCCAGCGTCGGCGGCGTTGTCTTCTTTGCTGTCTTCGATCATGGCTTGAACCTGTTTGTCTTCAATGCGTTTCATAAGATGTTGAAATTCGCTGACCGGCGTTCCCGTCAGCGGTGTCTGGACTTCGTCCCAGCTGTTGATGGGCGCGTTGAGTAGTTCTGCGGTTTGCTGTGCCAATTCCGGCAACACGGGTGACAAATACACCGCCAGCTGGCGGAACAGGTTCAGCGAAACCGTACAGATGTCTCGCAGCTGTTCGGCTTTTTCCGGATCCTTCCGCAGCACCCACGGCTGAGCGTCTTCGACGTATTTGTTGGCCTTGTCTGCCAGAGCCATGATTTCTCGCATGGCCGCACTGAATTTGCAGTCTTCGTAAAACGCGGCAATGTCATCAGCTTTGGCAGCGGCTTCGGCGAACAGATTTCCGTCGTCGGGATAGGTCTCGCTGAGCTTTTGATTCGAGACAAACTTCGCAGAACGCGAAGCCAGGTTGACCACCTTGTTGACGAGATCCGTGTTGACTTTGCTGACAAATTCTTCGAGATTCAGGTCGATATCATCCAAGCCCGCGCCCAGCTTGCTGGCGTAATAATATCGCAGGACGCCCGCCGGCAGATGCTTGGCGTACGTGGATGCCATGACGAATGTGCCGCGAGTCTTCGACATTTTCTCGCCGCCGACTGTCAGGAAGCCATGGATATGGACTTTTTCTGGCAGGTTGAACCCCGCTGTCTTCAGCATGCCGGGCCAAAACAGTGTGTGGAAATACGTTATGTCTTTGCCAATGAAATGATGAATTTCCGTTTGCTCATTCCGCCACCACGCATCGAAGTCTTCCCCATTGGCCGCACACCACTGTTTGGTGGACGCGAGGTAACCAATCGGCGCGTCGAACCACACGTACCAGTAGTTGCCGGGGCTATCGGGGATTTCGAAGCCGAAATACGGTGCCGGTCGAGAGATATCCCAGTCTCGCAGCGGGTCTCCCAGAAAATGGCCTTTCAGATAGTTGGCAACTTCGGTTTGCAGATGGTCTCCGGATTCGATCCATTCGTTCAGAAAACTGTGGAGCTGTTCGAGTTCGATGAACAGATGTTTGGCCGTGCGGATCTCCGGCGTGCTGCCCGATAGCGTACTTTTCGGGTTGATCAGTTCCGCCGGTGTGTACGTTGTGCCACACTTGCCACAGTTATCACCGGGCTGATCTTCCGACCCACATTTAGGGCAGGTGCCACGCACGAATCGGTCGGCCAAAAACGAGCCGGCTTCAGAATCGAAGAGTTGCTCAACGTCTTTTTCGACAACCAGTCCGGCGTTGCGAATCGACTGCCACAGTTCCGCACACAGTTCGCGATTTTCGTCGCTGTTGGTGCTGCCGTAGTTATCAAATTCGATGTCGAACTTTGCGAAATCCGCAAAATGAGCGTCTCGCATATCCGCGATGACTTCTTCTTCCGTCCGGCCTTCGCGACGCGCGCGGATCATGATGGCGGTGCCGTGAGTGTCATCGGCGCAGACGTACACACAGCGGTGGCCGCGCAGCTTTTGAAACCGGACCCAAATGTCGGTCTGGATGTATTCCACCAAGTGACCGATGTGAATGTGGCCGTTGGCGTACGGCAGGGCCGAGGTGACTAAGATTTGACGTGGGGGCATGTGTGTTTCCCGGAAGGTTCCGGCGTTGGTTGTGCTGTTATCACAAGGGGGGAATTGGACTGAACGTCGTCATGTCGGTCAACACGGATCGACGTTTGGTTATCAGACCCCGAAACATGAGAACGGTTCTGCAATGTGCCCGATTCGTGTCTCCATGAGCCCACAGAGCCGGAAAAACCTCATGATTGGTCCGAGCCGATCCGGATAACTTGCCGTTCCGACCGTGTTCCGGCGTTGCAGATTTTGACCAATGGTGTTCCAGGGAGTATGATTAGCGTACCGGTGACGCTGGTTTCGGCTGGCGTAGCTTCCCATCTTTCCTACGCTTGCGATTCCACCGCTCATGTTCTGTGAGCCACGAATTGCACTGCGATCTAGTCAACTCATGAGTCGCCAATCCAGCATTGACATCGCAGACACGCAACCGACCGAGCCCGATGTGCCTCTGTCGGAACGGCCGTTGATTGCCGTCGATCAGAACACGGTAATCTCGCCCGAACTAGAATCCATGCCCACCGTGGCGGCAGACGCCCCGCTGAGCCCGACGGCTCAGGAAATCCGCGACCGCTTATTCGCCCTACCAGACGTTGCCAACACCGACGAACACGGCGTGCGAATGGGGAATATCGAAGTCGAATCCCGCATCGGTTCGGGCGGTATGGGGGCCGTTTTTCAAGCCGTCGACTTAGAACTATCGCGCACAATCGCGCTGAAGGTTCTGCACCCGACCATCGCCGCCGATCCAGCGCTGGTCGCACGCTTCCGCAACGAAGCCCGTGCCTGTGCAGAACTGGGGCATGACAACATCGCTCGAGTGTTCTTTGCTGGCGAACACGATGGCGTGCATTACATCGCCTACGAATTCGCGGAAGGCCAAACGCTCAAGCAGCTCATTGATCAGCAACGTGTGTTGTCAGCCGAAGACACCGTGAACTATGCCATTCAGGCCACGCTGGCTCTGAACCACATGCACAGTGCCGGCATCATTCACCGGGACATTAAGCCGTCGAATATTATTCTGACCACCACCGGGCGAATCAAAATCGTGGATCTGGGGTTGGCTCGACGCGACAGCACCGATTCTATCGGCGATCTCACCGTCGCCGGCACCACGCTGGGCACGTTCGACTACATGGCCCCCGAGCAGGCGCGCGACCCGCACTCGGCCGATATTCGCAGCGATATCTATTCGCTGGGTTGCACACTGTATCACATGCTGACGGGACAACCGCCGTATCCTGACGGCACAGCCGTGCAAAAGATGCTCGACCATCAAGGCAAAGCGCCACCAGATCCGCGACTTCTGACCAAGGACTTGTCGTCAGAATTAGTGGCTGTTGTGCAGAAGATGATGAACACAAATCCGGACCAGCGTTATCTGGATCCCGGTCAGTTGCTGGCGGACTTAATGGACCTCGCGACATGGATGGGACTCCGCAGCATTCCGGCGGAAGGCATCGTCTGGCGACGAGTTCCGGTGACTCGCGTGCGCGAACTATCCGGCGCTTTATTTCTGACGGGGGCGGTCGTGGCCATTTGCCTGACAGCGTTGGCCATGCACTTTGTGCCCTCCAGCAACGAGGGCCCCGACGGACTTGACGATTTTTTGAATTTCGTCGGAATGGAACGGCCAACTTCGTCTGCTGAAACACTGGTCGCTGGCATCCCGTTACCCGCAGCGGATGGTGTTCTCGTTGCACCGGGCACCGATATCACAACGGTTAGCAATTCTTCTGCGAGTGATGCAACCGAATCAGCGCCGAACGTGTCTTTGCCGGATTTGACCAAGATCAATGTCACTCCCGCACTTCCCTTCGCGATTTACCACTTGGACGGATCAAAAGAAGAAGTCTCCAGTCTTCAGAAAGCTTGGGGCGAAGTTCAAAACGGCGAAATCATTGAGCTCAATTTTAATGGCCCATTGCCAGCACCAACCTACCGGCTGGGGGCGTTGTCTCGAGAACAGCAGCACATCATTATTCGCGCCGCCGCAGGTTATGAGCCGGTTCTGGTGTTTGAAGGAGACGATCGCGTTGATCGGTTGAGCTATCCTGGACAGTTGTTTTACCTGACCAGCAATCTGAAGCTGACGATTTCGGGAGTCCACTTCCGAGTCAATGTTCGCGAAGACGTGCAGGATGACAAATGGGTGCTATTCGAATGCAACGGCGCGAATCGAGTGGAACTGCAGGACTGCACCATCACTGTCGAAAATCGGCCCAAACGTGCAGCGAGTGTCTTTCGGCTCAACGACCAAACATCACTGGCCTACGCTGGCCAACGCACGGCGATTCGCCTGCAGAATGTTACGATTCGAGGCGGTTGCGATCTGCTGACGGTCGAGGACCAAGCGGGCGGCAATATCAATCTGGACAACTGTGCGTTAGCGATCGACGGGTCTTTGGTCAACAATCGAGGCAGCAATGCGAAAGTTCCGCCGGGGGAACTGGCGATGCGGCTGGTGCATTCCACCAGTATCCTCGGACAGCCCGCGATCCGGATGACCGACAGCGAATATCTCGACGGCGGCGAAGCGGATCGGACTTTGCCGCGCGTTGACGTCACAACGGAAGCGTGCGTGTATTCGTCACTCGACGCTTCCGGAACTCTGGTCGATATCCAAGGCAACGCCTACCGCGAAGCGTTGCAGGATCATTTGACGTGGAATGGAACACACAATCTGTATCACAACTACGCCACGTTCTTTATGATCGAAAGCAGCTCGCTGGATGGCGACGTGCGACCGTACTATTTTGCTGAATGGGTTTCGATGTGGGAGCGTAGTTCGCTGGGCAGCGAAAAGTTTGCGGAAATCCTAAGAGACGACGTGTGGTCCAGTCAGGACAATGTCCCGGATGTCTCAACGCTGACTCGCCTGCCAAAAAGCGTTTTTGAACTGAACCCCCGGTTCTTTTACGACTCCAACGGGATGCCAGCACGCCATGCACTGGATGCCAGCGGCAAACTTTCTGGGGTGAACGCCTTAAAACTGGCAGCCTTCCCCGCGTTCGTGACACCGGCTGAGAAAAGCCCCGCTGACGCCCCAGCCCCAGCCCCAGCCCCAGCCCCAGCCCCAGACGCCATTCGACCGGTGACTGATGCTGCTGCCATTGTGGCTCCAGCGCCGACGCCGTAAGACCACGGATTCTCGAGTCTTCCGCTCTGGCTGTGTCCGCCGCGCCCGCCGCAACAAAGGATCCAGACGCTGCAGATGTAGATCCCCAGACAACGGTGTTTGCGTTCGATCGTTATGACTCGGGCAATTCGGCAGCGTCGAAGTCCGCGCCCAGTGCCGATTCGCCGACATCGATGAAGTTTCCGCAGTGTCCACAATCTTGCGTTGTTCCGTTTTGAGAATTCAGAAACGTACTGGTCTTTCCGCAGCCTTCGCAGACAACTTCGATTTCTATGCCACCTGTTTCCGGATTAGTGCGTGCCTGATTTTTCTGTTCAAACTCGCGGATCAACGCCGCCGCCTTGGGGACGTCCGATTCTTCAACCCAAACTCGCGGTTGATGAAACTGGGGGATCGTGCCCATGGCCCATAAGCTAACACCAGACTGATCTTCAACGGCATGTGCGGGAATATCGTTGGTGGCCAGCAGCTTGACGATCATGTGAGCTTGAATGTTCGAAGCAGCGGTGTAAACAGCGGCTGGGCTCCGAAATTCTGCCTGAGGGCTGGAGGAATTTGTCATGCCGAATCCTTGCGTGAAGAACACAAAACGAGAACAGAACTAGACGCCGAGGGACGAAAGCCGGTCCTGCCCCAATTGTTGCGATCTCTGGCGTAGAACTCAAGCTGCCGCAAGCCTGAAAACTTCTGCTGTGCTGTAGTGGTTTCGCCCTCACGCACCCTAAGCTAGGTCGCTCGGGGGCGGCCGATTTTCGTCACGTGGATCTGCGTATTTCTAGTGGACGATTTGCGCAAGTGGTCTAGCATTTGTTTGTAGCACAGGTCGGGATGCGGGTGTCGTGGTTTGCCACGATTGATCGCCTCACGAGGCCTGATGATTACGCGGCGAGGCGTGTCAAATTGATGGAAGTCGGATACTAGATAGGGTATTAAAATGTCTTCGTATTTCTCTCCGAAGGAAGTTGCCGTTGCCATCGGCATGAGTGAAAGTTCGTTGAAACGCTGGGTGGATAAAGGCAAAATTCGTGCGTCGAAAACGGCTGGAGGCCATCGCCGCCTGCTGTTGAGCGACGTGTTGGACTATATCCGTGCGTCTGGGCGAGGATTGCGTCAGGCCGACGCGATTGGCCTCCCGGATGGCTGCGGAACCACGGTTTCTCCAGACGTGGAATCCAGCCGAAAAACATTTCTGGCGGCGCTGATCGCCGGAGAAGAGCAGGCGGTGTCTCGAATCATTCTGGATGCTTACCTGTCCGGAATTTCCATCGCCACGATCTGCGATTCCGTGATCGCCGACGGCTTCCACGAGATTGGCGATTTGTGGAAGTGTGGAGATGTGAAAATTCATGAAGAACGCCGCGCCTGCGAACTGTGTAGTCGTGTGTTGCATGACCTGCGGAAGGCCGTCGGCGAAGGCCCGATCGATGGCCCCGTCGCCATCGGCGGCAGTCTGGAGGGTGATCCGTACACGTTGGCCGCGAGCATGGCCGAAGTAGCTTTGCGGAACTCGGGCTGGCGGGCCAGTCTGCTCGGGAACACGTTGCCATTCGCCAGTTTCCAAAACGCAATTGTTGACTTGCAGCCAGACTTGGTTTGGTTGAGTGTGACTGCGGTGGCGGATGTCGACAAATTTTGCTCAGAATTTAACCTGCTGTTCGACGTGGCACAGTCAACTTCGACTGCTCTGATCGTCGGCGGACAAGGGTTAACGTCCGAGCTGCGGGAAAAAGTTCGGTGTACACAGTTCTTCGACAGCTTCAGCCATTTGGAGTCGTTCTCAAAAACGATTGGCTTTGCCGAACGCTCTAGGCGTGACGCATCGGTTGCCTCTGAGGCGTCGAGCTATTAGAAATAGCGGTGATGCTGTGGAAGTTTGACTGTCCATTTTGTTTCGGTAATCAATGTCTGAAAATCCTTACGACGCGTTGCTGTTTGTTTCCTTCGGCGGACCAGAAGGGCCCGACGATGTGATTCCCTTCCTCGAAAACGTGCTGCGTGGAAAAAATGTCCCGCGCGAACGGCTGTTGGAAGTTGCTGAACACTACAACCATTTTGGTGGTGTCAGCCCCATCAACCAGCAGTGTCGCGAACTGATCGACGTGTTGCAGGTTGAGCTTGCTGATCACAAGATCGACCTGCCGATTTATTGGGGCAATCGGAATTGGGAACCGCTGTTGCCGGACACCATGCAGCGGCTGAAGGCAGACGGAGTCAAAAAAGTGCTCGCGTTTGTGACCTCCGGCTTCAGCTGCTATTCGGGCTGTCGGCAATATCGTGAGGATGTGTATTCGGCTCAGGACAAGGTCGATGCGAACGAGATCGAGGTCCACAAGATCCGCGTGTTCTATAACCATCCGGACTTCGTCGCCGTGAATGCCGAACACGTGCGCGCGGCCATGGCTGAACTCTCAGATGCGGCCGACATACATATCGCATTCACGGCTCACAGCATTCCTGATTCGATGGCCAACACGTCCGACTACCTCAAGCAGCTGTCGGAAAGTTGTCGACTGGTGGCCGAGCAACTGCAGATACCGGCCGACCGCTGGAAACTGGTGTTCCAGAGTCGCAGCGGCAGGCCTCAAGATCCGTGGTTAGAACCTGACATTTGCGACCATCTGAAGCAGCTTGGTGCTGCGGGCGTGCAACACGTTGTGATTTCCCCGATCGGATTCTTGTCGGACCACATGGAAGTCCTGTACGACCTCGATGATGAAGCCAAGAAGCAATGTGACGAACTCGGGATGTCGATGGCCCGAGCCACCACGCCTGGCACCCATCCTCAGTTTGTGTCGATGATTCGCAAGCTGATTGAGGAACGAATGCAGGGCACTGAGCAGCAGTGTATCGGGCAGTTCGGCCCCAACCACGACGTCTGTCCTGTCGACTGCTGTCCTGCCCCCAAACGCCCGCCCATGGCAGGCCGCCCCGCTGGAGGGCCACCGAGTGGTGTTGGACGCCCGGCCGCCGAGGCTGGATAAAGCTGGTTTTTTGAAACGTTGGTGCTGACAGAGAATTTGCTTTGCTTAAGTTTGATTCCGGGCCATCCGGGTGGCACGGATTGCCGTGCAGGCTAGCCGCGTCGCTTCAGCGATTGGAAACCGCCCTGACGGTTTTTTTCTGCAAGCAACGTTGGCCGTGGCTTGGACTTTCCAGACAGGTTTCCGATGGCTACGCCACACGGGAAGGCCGTGCCACCCGGCGGCACGTTCTAGCTACCAACGCTCGACCGGACCGTTCGGCACTTTGATCAACGCCGTGGCCACGGTAGATTCTCGCTGACCATGTCGTTCCCGGATTTCTGTTACCAGCTGTCGAAATTCAAGCTCAGATTCGAAACGTCGCAGCCGGTCTTCCAAGTCCTCCGGAATCCGCAGCGTTGCACCATACCAAGCGGCGAACTTACGAAACAACAAGCAGCTGTCGTTGCCGTGTTGTTCGGCCATCAGCGTAAAGTGCTCTGACAGAAATTCGACGTGTTCATCCGCCGTAGGGTTTCGGGGTTCGTGGCCCAGTTCGATGTCACGTAACTTGCGAAAGATCCACGGATCCAACATCGCACCGCGACCAATGGCCACTGCCGCACAACCGGTTTCAGCCAGCATCGACAACGCATCGCCCGGAGTCCGCACGTCTCCATTCGCGATGATCGGCATCGATTTCACAGCCTGCACGGTTTCACGAATCCCCGCTCGATCCACGCTGCCGCCGAATCCCTGCTGCCTCGTGCGGCCGTGGACCGTGACCGCAGCCACACCGATATCTTCGAACGCGGCGGCCAATTGCGGAGCCGTCCGCTGTGTACTGTCCCAGCCCAATCGCATTTTTACGGTCACGGGAAGTTCAACCGCGTCAATGACGCGCCCCACCATTTCCGTCGCGCCGCTGGTATCGCACATCAGGCGGGCTCCACCACCCGATCCGTTCACCTTCGCCATCGGGCAACCCATGTTGATGTCGATCCCTGCGTAGCCGCGGTCCTCCAGCCATTTGGCCGCAGCAACAAGTTGCGGAATCACACCGCTATAAATCTGCACCGACAGCGGCTTGTCTTCGGGACAGGTGGCGACCAGTTCCAGCGACTTGCGAGTCTCCGAAACCAGCATCTGTGCCTGAACCAAATCGGTAGTCGCCATCCCCAATCCACCCAGCCGACGCAGCATGATTCGAAACGCAAGATGCGTATAGCCAGCCAGCGGAGCCAGAAAAAAGCGGCTGCTGAGCTGTCGGTGGCCGATTCGCATACCGGAGAAACTTGTGTCTTGGAGGTCTGTCATCAGTTTTGCAGGGAAACAACTTTCAACTGGCTCAACGCGGTCGTGACTTCGAACATCGGCAGTCCCACCACGTTCGTCAGACTGCCTTGCATCGATTCCACAAACATGGCCGCCACACCCTGAACACCGTAGCCGCCCGCCTTGCCAACTGGTTCGCCGGTGGAAAGATACCATTCCAGCATCGCAGAATCGATGTCGCGCAGTTTGAGTTCCGTCTTCACGATTTCTTGGTAGCGGTTCTGGCCAGCGGAAATTTTCACACACGTCCACACCTGATGATTTGTGCCAGCATAATACGTGGTGAACCAATCACGAACGACATCTCGCCATCCATTTTCGGGCGGCTTCCCAAGCACAATCGGTTGCCCGTCGCTGCCAGTGGCCACCACCACCGTATCCGCGCAGAGAATGCAACAATCGTCCGTCGACGGATCCATCGCAACCACTTGGCCGGCCACATCCGCGAATTTCAGATCGACCACCTGCTGCAGTCGGTGTTCAATTTCCGCAATCGTGTGCAGGCCTGTGAATCCGGGTTCATCCGAACATAGCGGCGGCAGGGCAGTCAGGTTGTCGACCACCGTGTTTAGCAGCTGAAACCGTTGAGGCGACTGTGATCCGAGGATGATCTTCATAGCACACATGAGAACGCTGATTTTTTTGGGGGGGCTTGGAGTTTTGAAAAATCGGTCAAACACAATGACCGATTCTTAGAAGAACGTTGCGAACAGCGTCCGCCCGTTGAGTCTGGCTGTTGACGAAAGTAGGATAGGTTTCCAACAGCCCACTCCTACTGATTTTTCGCCCGCAGCCAAACAGCATAACAGAACCGAAAGTATGGCAGTCATCGTCAGACGAGAAGACCTGAAACCGGGGGAAGTTTTGTGCCAGCATTGCACGGGCAAGTGTTGTCGATATTTTGCGCTGCCGATTGAAACTCCAGAATCTTGGTCGGATTTTGACCATATGCGGTGGTACATGATGCATGGGCGAGTCAGTCTGTTTGTCGACGATGGCAACTGGTACATCATGATCTTTGCCGACTGCCAACATTTGCAGGCCGACAATTTTTGTGGGGCCTACGAAACACGCCCGGAAATCTGTCGCACCTACACCACCGATGACTGCGAATACGACAACAATGCGCCACACGATCAGCTGTTCGAAACTCCAGAACAAATCTGGGAATACGCTCACGCTGTGCTCCCCGCGAAGCCTCGCCGCACGCTGCACGATCCGGTCAGCCTGCCGGTCATTTCCCGCTGAAACATGGTCATGAAGATTGCCATCATCACGGCCGGCGGAGCGGGCATGTTTTGCGGCTCCTGCATGCAGGACAACACACTGACTCGCGCGCTGAGGATGGCTGTCGACGATGCTGTGCTGGTGCCGACTTACACTCCGATTCGCGTCGACGAAGACAACGTCAGCAACTCAAAGGTGTATCTGGGAGGTGTCAATGTGTACCTCGATTCCATGCTGCCCGGCTGGAAGCGTTTGCCTGGCTGGATGACTCATTGGCTAAACCGTCCGGCCCTCATCAGTTGGCTCACAAAGTTCGGTGCCAGTACCGATGCGTCAAAACTGGGCTCACTGACGCTGGATATGCTGAAAGGCAATCATGGGCCGCAACGGCGTGAAGTTCGTGAGTTCGTGGATTTCCTGTGCCACGAATTGCAGCCGGATCTGATCATCTTCAGCAACGCTTTGTTGTCTGGCGTGCTGACAGAATTAAGGCCTCGATATTCAGGAAAGATTCTCTGTCTGCTACAAGGCGATGACGTCTTCCTAGAAGATTTGTCCACCAAGTGGAAACAGCCCGTGCTGCAACAGATGCAGCAGAATTGTCAGGCCTTCGACGGCTTTCTGACTCACAGCCGCTACTACCAAGACTTTATGGCAGACTACCTGAACCTGCCCGCAGAAAAGTTTCGCCAGATTCCGCTCACAATCGACACTCAAACCATCGCTTCCGCCGCGTCGTCCACACTGCCGAAGCGCGAAACGTTTCGGATCGGATACTTTGCCAGAATCTGTCCTCAAAAAGGAGTGCAGAACCTGCTGGCCGCCGCGTCCGAAGTCTTCTACGCGATTCCCAACGCCGAAATCGCCATCGCCGGTTTTCTTCCCGAACAACACCGCGCGTGGTTCGAACATCTGTTGCGCGAAGCGTCGCTGAAATTCCCCGATCGCATTCATTGGCTGGGCGGTCCGGCGGAACGTGGCGACAAATTTCAGATGATTCAGAACTTTGATGTTCTGTGCGTGCCGACGGACTATCACGAACCCAAAGGACTGTACGTTCTGGAAGCCGCCGCAGTGGGCGTTTCGTCAATCGTGCCAAGTCACGGTGCTTTTCCTGAACTCATCACTGCGCTCGAACACGGGCAAACCTACGCCGCAGGTTCTGGCGCAGACTTAGTACAAGCCCTGATTTCTGCGGCTTCTGACAAGACGGCAGACGGCGCAGCGCTGCGTAATCGAGTGGAACGCGAATTCGGCATCAAAACCACGGGCACCTTCATTGCACAGGTGCTGCGAAGTTTTGGTTAGAACATTCAATTGTCAGCGCACGCGGTGGCGATCAGGCCAGCCACGTAGCCGCCACGAAATCCCGCGTCGATGTTGACTGTCACCACGTTGGATGAACAGCAGGTCAGGATCGACAACATTGCCGTGATGCCGCCGAAGGACGCTCCATAGCCCACAGAAGTTGGGACGCCGATCACCGGGCAAGACACATGCCCGCCGACCACGGACGGCAGAGCAGCCTCCATCCCGGCCACGCACACCACGGCCTTCATTTTCTGCAGCAGGGGCACATGTTTCATCAGTCGCTGCGGGCCGGCGACGCCCACGTCTTCGATCAGCACACAACCGATTCCCATCCAACGCAGCGTTTCTGCAGCCTCCGCAGCCACCGCGACATCACAACTGCCCGCCGTGACGACCGCGACCGAGGTTTCGACCTTGCGTTCTGCGGAATCCGATTCCCACAACAACAACGTGTGCGCTGTTGGGTGATGCTGAACTGCGGGGAAAGCGCTGCGTACCGCTGCGACGTGTGCGTCACAAATTCGCGTCGCAAACGCGCGTTGTCCGGCCGCATGTTGCCGTCGAAAGATCTCCACCAGCAGTTCGGGCGGCTTGCCTTCGCCAAAGACGACTTCGGGAAATCCGCACCGCGCTTCGCGATCCAGATCGATGGCGGCCCCTGCAATTTCAGCCGTGCCACGGGCTGCCAAGATTTCGTCGACAGCTGCTTGTCGGTCTTCGCTGGCGGGCACAAAACGCGACAGAATTTTGTTCAGTAGGTCAGACTCAGACGACATGGTTCTCTTTCCACTTAGCCTAAAGCTTATTCGTGACGCAGTGCTTCGATTGGATCCAACTTGGCAGCGGCCAACGCCGGATACATGCCGAACATCACACCGATTCCGACGGAGATAAAGAACGCCAGCGGCAGACTGGCCGGTACAGGCGTCGGGTTCATTTCGGCAAACATCTGACTGAACTCACTGGCCGACTGGCCGCCCGCTACATTCAGGCGCTGCACGACCGCTCGAATCAACGCGAACGCCAGCGGCGTGGCCAGCCCGAGGCCGATGCCGATCAACCCGCCGGTCCCCGCCAGAACCACGGTTTCTGTCAAAAACTGCACCGTGATATCATGACGCTTCGCGCCCAAGGCTCGGCGAATTCCAATTTCTCGCGTTCGTTCTGTCACTGTGGCCAGCATGATATTCATGATGCCGATGCCGCCCACCAGCAGGCTAATCGCAGCGATCGACCCCAGCACCACATTAAAGATCACGCGAATCTGTTCTGCCTGTTTCAGTAATTCCAGCGGCACCACGATCGAATAGTCGCCATCGCTTTTGTGGTTTTGTTTCATGGTTTCACGAATCACGTTCGCTGTCTGCAGCACCAAGTCTTGCGACGTGACGCGGAGTGTGATCTGGCTGAGTTCCCAATATTCGGCACTGAACGAACCTGTCGAACGGTCGATGTTGAGATCCCCCATTCGCACGCGCATTGTTTCTAGCGGAATGTAGATATCGAGGTCGTAGTTCTGCCCCGACATGCTGCCGCCGATGGCTGCGCTGGCTTGGCGAGGCATCGTGACACCGACGATCGAATAGTAGCGGTCGGCAATTTTCACGGATTGCCCGACCGGATTTTCGTACTGAAACAGTTCGTCAGCCGTGCCTGAAGCCAGCACGCAAATGTTCTTTTTTTGCCGCCGGTCTTCGTCCGACAGAAAACGCCCTTGAGCCATATGGAGGTCGTTGATGCCTGTATAGTCGGCCGTGCAGCCCACGATTCGGGCTGTGACTTCTCGATCTTTGTGTCGAGCCGCTTTGTTCATTTCGCGAATGGGAATGGCCTGACTGACGGTCGGTACCGTCTTTTCCAGCAAAGCGAAATCCTTCCGCAGCAGCCCGTAACGCAACACCGACCCGCCACCACTGTTGACGGCGCTTTCTTTCGGCGGCTTGTCACTGCGAATGATGATGTTGGTGGCACCGAGTTTCAGGACTTGTGCCTGAGCTTGTTCGCTGGCACCGCGGCCGATGGCCAACATCGCGATCACGGAGAACACGCCGAACACGATGCCGAGCATGGTGAGTCCGGAACGCAGTTTGTGCAGCAGCAGACTTTTCATCGCTAGCTGAATTGTACGCAGTAGATTAGGCATGGGCTTTTCCCGGAAAAATTCCTTCTCCGGCGACAACGCCGTCCTTCATAAAGATCTGCCGTTTCGCCAGTTTCGCAACTTCGTCTTCGTGAGTCACCATAATAATGGTGCGGCCTTCTGCATTCAGCTTCAACAGCATCCCCATAATCTCAGCCTCAGTGGCTGAGTCTAGATTTCCGGTCGGTTCGTCCGCCAGAATGATCTGCGGGTCGTTCACGAGGGCTCGAGCAATCGCGACACGCTGCTGCTGTCCGCCCGATAGCTGATAAGGCCGATGGTCCAGCCGATCGCCGAGTCCCACCGTTTCGGCCAAGTGTTCGATGTGTTGTTTGTCTTCATTCGAAATAGGAGGATAGCCCTTGCGATAGTGCAGTGGCACTTCAATATTTTCCACCACCGTAT
Source organism: Fuerstiella sp. (assembly GCA_041688835.1). Lineage (GTDB taxonomy): Bacteria > Planctomycetota > Planctomycetia > Planctomycetales > Planctomycetaceae > Fuerstiella. Next base: position 9,117 of record JBDNHJ010000146.1, on the reverse strand, counting down.
ACTGGGGAATCAAGTTGTACGACTGAAAAATAAAGCCGATCATTTCGTTGCGAATGGCGGATAGATCGTCGTCAGAAATGGAGGACACCGGAATACCACCAATCGTGTATTCGCCAAACGTGGGGCGGTCGAGTGCTCCCAGCAGATTCAGCAGCGTACTTTTGCCGCTGCCGGAAGACCCCATGATCGCCACAAAATCCCCTTTGGGAAAATCGATCGTCACCCCACGCAACGCCTTCACCACCACTGACCCAAGGTCATAGTGTTTTTGAAGATCAGTAACCTGAGCGGCGAGTTCCATAAAGATTATTCGTGCTGAAGTGAATTGGGGGGGCGTCAAACGTGAACGCGTCGTGTGAGTATTGTTCGTGGCCTGTTGAAAGGTGGTCATTTCATTAGAAATGGTTCGAGCAATTTTGTAATGTTTAGGTACGCGACTCAGGCCGGAGGCCGACACATCAACTGCCGGTGGCGTCAGCCACCGGAACGAAACTGAACAAAGATTCTGCCCGGAGGGCGACACAAACGCTCTGGCCACCGCAGACTTGTGTCGGCCTCCGGCCTCGAAAAGTTTCGTTTGCGGTTTCCGGTGACTCACGCCACCGGCAAAGGATGTGTCGCCCTCCGGGCTGAACACAACGAATGGAAATCTTGCAACAGGACGCCATCTACCGCTGACTCATGGCCGCTTTCAGTTCTTCGGCTGTGACTTTGCCATCGCTATCCGCGTCGATTTTGTCGAAGTTCCCACGCAGGTCACTTTCGTCCTTGGTCAGCACGCCGTCTTTGTTGGTATCAGACCGTTCGATCATTTTCTCCGGGCTGGGCGGACCACCACCAGCACCGCCGGGAGCTCCCCCACCTGCGGCTGCAGCAGCCGGTTTGCCAGCCCCCGCCGGTCCACCGCCCGCCTTGAGTTTTGGAATCACCACACGTTCTCGGTTGGCTTCGAGTGCAGTTGTCAGCTTCGATTCCAGCTCGTTGATTTCACGCGAAAAATGGGTTCGTGGATTCATGACCACGCGGTCGCCGACGGCAATGCCATCCAGAATTTCCAGATACTCATCATTGGCATCACCGATTTTCAGCTCACGCCGCTCGGGATTGTTGCCTTTGACCACGTACGCAAAATACTTGTCCGCAATGGACAAAGCAGACTGTACGGGAATCTGCAACACATCATCCTGGCGATCGTCAACGATGATGCGAATTTCGGCCGTCATGCCCGGCTTCAGCTTACGCACCATATCTTTGCTGTCGGTGATACGAATGCTGGCTTCGTATTCTTTTAGGTCTGTGTTCGGCCAGTTGCCCGGCACAGGAACGGAAGACACGTTTTCCAAGATGCCATGAAACGTGGTATTGCTGACCGCATCGATGAAAATTTCGACCGGCTGCCCTATTTGAATGCGGCTGATTCGAGATTCATGAATCCGCGCGTCGACCTTCATCTGATCCAGATCGGGCAGATTGATGACTGCCTGACGTTCGCGAACGGTGGCCCCTTCTTCAATCACCACAGGTTCGCTGCGACGACTGCTCTGAGACGCATACACGACTTCGCCACCTTGCGGGGCAATCAGGCGGCAGGCGGTGATCTGTTTCAACAGCCGCTCAAGTTTCTCTTCTTCCACCTGCAAAGTCAGGTCGCGGGCTCCATGATCTGCCGTCAGGCCGGCCATCTGAGCTTCACCTTCCAGCTGCACGCGTTTTGTCTCACGCACGCTTTCTTTGGCCATCTGCTTGAGTTCGCTTTCCGTCCGCTTTTTGGTGAACTTCTCCAGCAGATTCAGTTCGCTGCTTTTCACGTCCAGCAGAATTTTCTGCTGAGTGACCTTGATGCGGGCGGCTTCGAGGTTGTTGAGGTTCGTGTAGCCTCGGCGAGCTTGGTCGCGGACTTTTTCGTACTCTTCTTGAGCCATCGCTTGTTCTTCTTCGAACTTTTTGATGTCCCCCAGAATCGTTTCTTTCTGCTGTTCGTATTCTCCGCCCTCCGCCATGTATTTTTCGAGGTCCAGCTGAGCCAATTCTTCGGCCAACTCTGCGGCGGCTTGATTGCTTTCGTTGGTGGATTCCTGAATCTCCAAACTTTTGATCGCCTTCTCCAAGTCCGCTCGCGCGGTGGTGACGTCGATTTGTTGCTGCTTTTCTTTGTCGTTCAACGCCGACGAATCCAGTTCGCACAGCATGTCTCCGGCGATGTACTCACCCTTCTTAATGGCCTGCCGATCCTCGACCAGCATTTCGGTAAACGGCCCCAGCGGAAACTTGTAAGTTTTCTCCTCGCCGTTTTCACCACGCACAAGAACCGTGCGATCTGCGCCGGATTCGGTGTCGACAACTTCTACCACGCCATCGATTTCAGCAACCACTGGCGGATTGACCCGCGTGCCTTCTGACACCAGCGAAATGATGGTTGTGGAACCTTCGACGGTGTTCACCATGGTGGCGTTTCGCAGACTGTCGATGGTTCCGTTTTCCGTGATCGTGATCCGGAACGGGCCCTCAGCAGCCGTGTGCATGATGTATTCGGTGGTTTCGACTTCTTCGTTGCCCGCGAAAAACTCGTCGATCTTTGTTCGCGAAGCAGGCACGTTCCATGCGGTCACCACGCCGGCCACTAGCAGTCCCAGAATGATCCAGCCTTTAGCAACTCCAGCTCGAAAGTGTGCCACGTTTGATGGTTGTGTTTTTGACTTCATCATGGGTTAGGAGTCTCTGGCAAAGTTAGGACAGCGTCGGCTGGGTCAATTGCAGGCGGGGCGAGATTCGGGGCAAACGGAACGTTAGGTTGTAGTTCCGGTTCTAGAATCGTCGAGTCGAGGGCATCAGGGGGATCGAGGAGGGTGGATGAAGCAGGCTGGCCGTCTCGCTGATAGAACTCATCATCCCAGACCCCGTCTTCATCTATCTGCATGATACCCATGTCACGGTAGATGTTAAGGCGGTTCGTCTCATAGCTGACCCAGTCGCTGACAATCGCATTTTGGGCACGTAGCACGGTATTTAAGGCTCTCAACAGCGAAAGATTGTCCTGGCGCGTCCCAATCGCCACATTGTCGTATTCCAAAGCCGCATTTCGCACCGTCTGGCGGTCAATTTCCAGCCTTTGGTTGGAGACCTCCAGAGCACGCCAAGCGACGCGAATTTGCTGTTTAATTTCATCTTCTGCAGCCATATAGGTTCGTCGGGCCCGTTGATAAGCGATCAAAGCCGCGTTGTAATTGTTGCGTTCGGAAACCTGATCCAGCGGGGTTTTGAAGTCCACCGACACATCCACGTTGTCGTTGGGCCCCCCGTTCAGCCGATTGCCACCGCCAACACTGACATCTAATCTTGCTTTGAGTGCATTTGCGGCAACTTCTAGGGCGCGTCTAGCGTCCATCACGCGGCCGCGTTGGTTCATCAGATCATGACGATTCGCCAAACCAACCTCAATCACTTCGTCGATTGTCGGAACATCCTGCCGCCCCGGAAGCGTGAATCGGTTTAGCGCTATCGCTTCCACTCGCAGTCCCGCCTGTACCACTTCCAGACTTTGAACCATCTTCAGCAGTTCTTCACGAATTGTGATGGCAGAATCTCGCAAGGCCCCCAAAAGTTCGGGCGCAGACAATGCTTCTGCGAGGCGAGCCGTATTATCGAGCTCTTTAATACGCGGCAGATCGTTCCACGTCGGCGGAAGTTCGCCGGCTGTCAGCGTGCCGTCGCCGTTGGTATCGAGCGAAGTGAACAGATCCTCCGCAGTGCCCATGTTCATCATCGAGTCCAATAACTTGGTGGCTCGATCCCATTGCTGGAAGTCCTGCTCGTTGATGCGATAGTTGCGAAGATCTCTGGCCACGTCGCGGATCACGCGTTTTCGTTCTTCAACAGTCGCGAAACCTCGTCCATTCGGATTGACTAGGTTTTCGTCACTGGTCACTTTCAAGATATCCCGGATCGGTTCGAAATCTTCCTTCACTGGAGTCAACGCGACATCGCGCACCTGATCTCGCAACTTGGCCAGTTGCACCACATAGGTTTTCAGGTCTTCAAATTCTGGCGGCTGTCGCCCTTCCGCTCCACGCCCCTGCGGAGCTGGGATGAGGCCTGGTCCCTGAGCTTTCGCAAACTCTTTCAGCGCGTCCTCCAATACCTGAAGGTCGGTATCGATCAGCTCGAATGGCACGCGAAACGAATCGTCCAGCGTCATTTCGATGTTCGGTGGCAACCCCAGACGAATTTTGAAGCTATCCAGCGAATCAGCGAGTCGCTGGCGGGCACCGATCAACGTGCTTTCCGCATTGTTCAGGTCGTTGATCAACTGCAGCACGCCCAGACTCACCACATCATTCTTGCGGAAACTGATCAGCTGTTCCGCAGCGGCCAAAAAATTGGGGTCGTCACTCAGCGCCAGCAATTCGGCCTGTTCAGCGTCATCCATGGGCCCCGACCACGACAGATACGTTCCTTCGTACTTAAGTTTTTCGTTCAGCGGAGCCGGGATCACGGTATCGAAGTCAGCCAGCCTGTCCCCAACAGTGAAAGGTCGAAAGCTGTCCAGCACCTGACCCGCTTCGATTTGTTCTTGCAGCAAACGAATGTTGTTCTGCTGGTTCACAATCACCTGAGCTTGTTGCTGCAGGCTCAGGTAATCGGTGGCGACAGCCGTAAAGATCGTCTGGCGAAAACGAGCCATGTTGCGAACTTCATACAGCAGCATGCGTTCTGCTTGAGTCAGAGCTTCGAGCACGAATTTGCGTCCCGCTTGATTCAACAATGGCTGCGTGATACTCCACGCAAGGCTGGTAATGTTGCCTCCATCTGGCCCCAAACGCCAAGTGAACGAGTTCAACAGTTCGATCGACATCTGCGTGCCTGTCGCCAGTCGCTGAGTCACGCCCAGTCCGCTGCTGAGCGTCTGATTGCTTCGGGAACCGATCGGGGCGTTCTGCCGATAAGACGAATTAAACAGGGCTCCCGCGGTGCCGCTGTTGGCTCCTCCGACCAGAAATCGCAGGCCCAATTCGAAGCGTTGTTCTGTGAGTGCCAGAGCTTGCAGGTAAACGTCTTCCAGCTGATTCTGAAACTCGCGGCTATGAATGTGCGTCAGGGCGATCGCGTCTTTTAACGTGACCGTGGGGATCTCAACTTCATCATGCGATTGTGTCGGATCGCCGGGCGTCATCAGATGCGTATACGGGTCCAGCCAGTGCGGATTTTCGACGCTTAACGTGTCTCCGTACTTGTGCCAGCCTTTGTAGCCTTCGCGACCATTGACGCAGTGCATATACTCATGAGCCGCAGGATCGTCCGGCGGCAACGGCGCACAATCCGGATCGTAAGGATCGTAGAAACGACTCCGCTGATCCGGTTGCAGGTCGACGCGAGGCAACAACCAGCGTTCGTCGTTTTGCTTTTCTGCGATCGCATGATACGAATCCGCTTCCGCCTGCTGACGCCAAAAACGGCGCGCACACCCACTGGATGTCGTCAGCAACACAGAAGCCAGCAGCAATCCGGCTGTGGCTCGTACGTGAAGTGGTTGTTTTCTATCGTGAATCATGCAAATGCCTTCCCTGGCGTCTGCCGTGCTTCCGAAAAAGCCGTTGATCGGCGGGTTGCAGATGTTCGGAAAAGAACGAACCGCACGATCGTTTCGGAAGAACCGGCACGTACGGTTTCGTCGTTTGTGCCGGTGATGCTCAACGACGAACCAGCCCCTTCGTTACGTTTGCTACGAAGCGAGCCCTCAGGCGAAGAACAACCGTGACGACCGAACGAAGCCGTACTCCGCAAAAAATGCGTACAGGCGGCATTAACCGCATAATCGTTACAGCTTCCGGCGGCAGAAGCTGGGCGACTGGCGGACGCCACGTCCATCAATGATTCAGCGGACTGCACGAATTCTTCCGCGCTGCGTGTTTCTCCGAATACAAAATGGTCGGCACCGGCGCGATCGTCAGCACCACGCTGTGTGGCCGACGAGATTCGTTACAGCCGCTTTCACAGGCCACGCAGGCGCCGGGTTTTCCCCCGCTGGGACGTCGCCATCCGACAGCGGCACCGCTGTTGAATCGTTCGATTCTGCCCCGATTTTCCGTCGCCATGGCGCTCAGCGATTTCGTGTTCTACAATTTCGTGTCGGCAGCGGTCAGCGTTGAGAAAGCAACGTGCTGTGAGGTCGTCGCCGAAACTTTCGACCTTGGACACGATGATGAGCGAACGAACTGAACCAAACATTCCACACACTTCGTTCTTCCTGACAAAAGACGGTTCGTTTTCGCTGTCGCTGGAAGCCGGTCAAGTGAAGGCGAATTCGTCGCTGCGGGGCGTCAACGTTGTCATCGGAGCACCGGGAGTCTCGTTGTATGTGTTTCCGCTGATGGAACTGGCTCCTTTGGAATGTAAGTTCCATTCCAACACTCAGCTCAAGTGGGGCACGCCGGTCACATGTGCGTTTTGTCACTCAGATAGCAGCCACGTGCAGACGATGAACGGGCGAGTGCATTGGTCCAGAAAAGTAAAAGACGCTTGGCTTACCGGCGTCTTTTTAGATGACCGTTTGGAAGGTCGTTTTGCGGACGCGATGGGAGAAGATATTCGATCGTTTCTGCGTTACGAAGTGCAATGGCCGGTTGTGATTGAGTTTGCGGGCAGCAATGTTCGGCATGAAGTGGTTGTGCAAGACTACTGTGTGGACGGGCTTTCGTTGTGTGGAAATATTCCGCATCTGGTCGGAGGAAAATTCACAATTTTCGGCCGCGAACCATCGCAGCCAGAACCATCGCAGCCAGAACTGTGCTCTGGCAACGGCCGCACGGCACTGGACAGACCATGATTGGAACCAAGGCTGCGGGCCGCAAACTGTCTTGGTTCTTTGCGATTTGCCCCGAACAGCGTGGCCACGCCGCAGACGAAGAAACGGCGTCCTGACACAGGACATGGCGAACACTCAGTATCGAGTACCGCCGTATTTTAAGACATAGAACCATCCGCAAGGATGGCGGCGGCGGGAGTCTGGGTTCGTGCCCCGTTCTCGACTCTCTCCGTCGTTATTATTCGCTTGACGACGACACCACGGTGTCGCCAAGCATGTCAACGGCGGTTGACACAACGTAACGAGAACAGGTGTCACAAACTAAACTCGCTGCCATAGCTGCAATCCGCAGAGAATATACAGCAGGATCAATCGGCATGTCAGGTTCAATGCTCGCTGGATAGCGCTGCAGGCAAGACATGACCACTGTTCAGCGAAGTCTGACACTGGTGCCGGTTTCCACTGAACCCACCCGCAAGCCGGTCCGATATCTGCCGTACGGATCGAGAATTCACATTCACGAAACGTCAACTGAATTAGAACGAGCACAGCGCCGACGGATTGGGAGCGAGTCAGAAATGTCTCGCAAGACTCGCTGAAAAACTTGCATCATCAATCCTCAAACCGTTAGTGCTATAGATGTCCATTGAAGAGCTGCTGCAACAGATGGAGGACTATCGAACTCGCAGGGAACAGCGAGACCACCGTCCTGAGTGGCTGCGAAAATTTGTGATCGCTGCGGCTGACATGTTTGAACCATTGTCCAATGTGGGACGCGTTGGTTACGACTGCCAAGCCGACGAACGCGGTTGGACCATTTGCATGTATCTGGGCACCACAGAAATCATCGGTGGCCCGAAAGACGGACAAATCGAACACGCGGGATTTGTCATCGATATTAAACAGCTGATGGAAATGTTTCAGCAGGTTCATCGCTTCGAATGGTATTCGCTGAGCAACGAGAACGACCAACGATTCAACGAAACAACGCGTTCACTGTTGACCGTGCATGGTGAAGTCGAAGACGGCTTTGTGCAGCTGGAACTTCTGGCCTGTCCACCAAAATACGTGGCTCCAGCGATCCGTAAAAGCTGAACCGAAACAAAACATCCAGCCGCAGGGCGTTAGCGTGGGCTGTTAAAAAGTTGGGATTTCACGGAGTTTTGGTTTGCGCAAGTTTTGTGCCTCAGTGGTGGTTGTCAGATCTTCTTCGCGGCGGCTCTGAAGACTGCGGGGGAGTTGGTCATCGCAACACTGTGTGACGTTCTTGATGGAACAGGATTCTAGGGCCGAACGAATCAGGTCAGAACTGAGATCGGCGGTCGCGATGGCCATCGCCAGAATCTGTTTCGTCAGACTGTTGCCAGACGTCGGCCCCATCAACGGCTTGCCTCGACCGATCAGCGATTTCCAAACCTCACTGCTGCCGGAGAGTTTGCGATCATCACCAACGGCCTCGCACATCGGTTCGACCTGATCAATAATCTGCTCTGCCAGCGTACGCGATTGGACGTGTCGCAGATCTTCTGTGATGCAACGCAGTTCAGCCATGGTGTTGGCCGCATACTCATGGCGACGGACAACACTGTTGGTACGTTGGCCGACACGCGACAGTTCGCTCCACAAATTGTTAGGCGACCGGTGCGCTACCGACCACGCCAATATCCGGGACGACGCTTGGCGTGCGCAATTGCAACAACGATACGGTCATCGCCGCGCCGATAGACGACCTGAAACGGGAATTTGATACGCGACACGATTGGTGTCGATCGTCGATACGGACGAATCGTTTGGAATCACTGCTGATCGACAAAATCGCGACATCGACGGCCACCAAGAATTCGCGAGCAGCTTTTGAGCTACGCTCAGCATACCATTCAGCGGATTCGCTAAATTCAACGGTTGCTTCAGGGTGAAAGTCAACCTGAATCGCGCACACCGTGCTTGGTGAACAACCGTTCGCGAATCGTTGACCAGCTTTCGGTCTCGACGGTGCCAGCGTCAACTTCGTCGCTACTGTGGTTAATCTCGGCCAGCCACTCCGGGGAAAGTCGCGGCGGATAATCGTCGGGAACCGATGACGCCAAGTCATCGATCAGGCGAAGCCGGTCGTCGATCGGCAACTGTGACGCATGAGTGAGAATGTCTTGGTATTCGGGCATGGCTAGGTCGAGCGCCCAACGGGAGGTTTTTACGTTTCCTTGCGGGAGGGTTCGCGATGCGCTTGTATTTGAGCGTTATCGCTTGTTTTCCCGGTGAATCGTGAGAAATGCTGTTGGTCAAGTTTAGTCATGATTGGGCGTCTGTGGTCAGAT
>JBDNHJ010000145.1:0-3196 GCA_041688835.1 Fuerstiella sp. | reverse complement strand
GTGGCAGCGACCTCGAAACCAATCACCGTCTTTCCAGTGGTCGTCGAAGAACGATTCGATCGTGTCATGCAGTGTCGGTTGATTGCCTTTGACACCAATCACAAAGTTGCCGTCGCCCGCGATGATCTTTGCTGCGATCGCAGACCACAACTTCATTGTGATTCGTTCGGCGTTCACTCGCGTCGGCGGCGTGACGACGTACAGCGCACTCGAACGCCAGCGCTTTCCTGAGCATTCGTTGGGCATAGCGTCAGGGTGCAAGGCCCACAAGGAGTCGAACCGTGTTTCTGCCACGAGTGTCAAAAAAGGGTCCTTTGTTGGGAGACAGGTTTCTTGAATCATCAGTGTCCTCCCTGTAAGCCAGTCCCGAGACAGGTTTCCGGTTGCCGCGTCTCCACTGGCCTGAACGGCGAGCTGTGCTACCCTTGTTAGGAGAGAGGGCACATTTGAATAATGACACATACTCAAAAACATGTTTACCTGATGCGGGGCCTCCCCGGCTGCGGAAAGAGTCACAAGGCTCGACGGCTTGCGAAGCCGGATGGTGTTGTGCTGGAAACAGATGAGTACTTCTACACGCAGGTCGGAAACGATGTCAATTCCTACGACTTCAGCGACGAGCTGTTGAAGGATGCTCGTGAATGGAACCTGCAACGCTTCCGAAACGCCATCGTCGAGGGGATCTCGCCCATCGTGGTCGACCGAGGTAACGGTCGAAATCCGGAGACCAAGGAATACGCCGCATTCGCCGTGGAGCAGGGATACACGATTGAATTGGCAGAGCCTGATTCTGAATGGTGGCAGGAGTTACGTGTGTTGTTGAAGTACAAACAATTCACGATGCCAATCTTGGAACGCTTCGCTGAAGTTCTTGCAGCGAAAACCGGGCAGGGGCATCGAGTTCCCGCAAAAACCATTCTGCAATGGATGAAGGGCTGGAAATGGGATCTGACGGTAGACGAAATCTTGGCTGTTAAGGTAGATTAGCGTCTTGGACTAAAGCATTTCCGGAGGCACCAACGGGCATAATCCAGCGGATCAATTCGAGTCTTGACCTCTCGGCTGCCAGCCTAACTTTCGCCAGATTACTCAATACCTGGGGCCCCTTCTGACCGGTCAGCCATTTCTCTGAGGCGAGGTATTCGTTGGGCAGCACCATCACGTCATAGCCATCACGTTTCAGTTCCGGCATGAGAGCTATGATCTCGCCTACGCTGTCGTTAGAGGGGCTCGATTCTGTTCATCATCCACGAGGTCCACAAATCCATGGAACCATTTTCCCGGCGGTCCCGCCGAGGCGACGCTGCAAGACAGCAGGAGAACTAAAGAAAGAAACAATGGTCTTTTGTGCGTCGTGCCCGTTTGGGGGTTCGTCTGGTCGCACAAAATGCAAATTCAGGATCGGAAGATTCCAGTGTCGCGGAGTGAGCGTATTGAACTGATTACTGAAGGAATGACCATATGTCGGGAAGACTCATCCACCGCGACATGAGCCCAGTGTCTCTCAGGAATCAAGGCTTCCGAATCCAAGACACAGATGTCGTCTGCTATCTAAGATACCTGCAGGCGGACACGGTTTCGGGCAACGTTGATCACCTTACACTTCGCCATCGCGAGAATAGAAAAAGCCCGGCACTTTAACGGTGCCGTGCTTCTTTGTTGGACGACTTTCCATTGTCATCGATTAGATCGGGAACAGGTCTTCATTGCCCTTGTTGTCTTTGACTTGGTCATTTGACCACGCAAAGAACAGGTCTCTTCCCTTGTCTCCCTTCAGTTTGTCCTTGTCACCATCGTTGGTTAGCGTGCTCGAATGCAACAATCCTTCGGCTGCGGTCAACGCGGCACTTTTGGTCTCGTAGGTGTCGGTTCCCGTCCAAAGATCGCGTAACTGGTCAAGAGCTGCGACAGTTGACTCATGGGCCCAGATATCGGCGATCAACAGATCATCCCCTTTCCCGCCCTTCAGATCGTCTTTGCCATCACCGCCGATCAAGATGTCGCCGGTAAAGTCGAGACCCCCATCACTGCCGCCGTCGCTGCCACCCTTTAGCTTGTCATCTCCGGATCCACCAGACAGCACATCGTTGCCTCGGCCACCGTCGAGATGGTCCTTGCCGGCTCCTCCCAGCAGAATATCGTTGCCACCACCTCCGTCGAGCTTGTCTTTGCCGTCGCCGCCATGAATTTCAGCATCGATCATTACGTCCTTGTGAATCTTCGCCTTGTCGTCGTCGCCACAAAGGTGAATGACAATCCGGTCAACATCAGCCAGGTTGAAGTAATCCGTTCCTCCATCTGATCCGCCATCTGAGCCTCCATCACTTCCGCCCTTGTCCAGTTTGGCCTTCACCTTCAACTGCGGAACATCCGAGCCTCCGTCAGATCCTCCGTCTGAACCGCCATCACTGCCAAGCTTAATGTCGATGTCGTCTCGGCCATCTGTGCCAATGACATACAGCACTCCGTCCACAAGTCCAACACCCGTCATAACGACCGTAATTGTTGTTGTGTGAGTTCCACCATTCAAGTCATCAACTGTGACAGTCACGGTGTAGATCCCACCATCCAGATAACTGTGGCTGGCACTAAACGAGCCTGTTTGCGACGGTTCAACTTCAGTCGCAGAAAACGTCTCGGCGTCGCTGGCATCGGGTTCTTCACCCCAATCCACAGTTACTGTGTGGATATCGCTGATGTCTGTATCGAAGAACGAACCCACAATTGATATCTCGGCACCGATTTCCGCTTTGTTGGACAACGAGTCATTGCTGCTGGTAAGTCCTGTGATAATCGGCGTGTCGTTGGCCCCGTTAATGGTGATGACAACGTCCTGAGTATCTGTTCCTCCGTTGCCGTCATCGACCGTGATCGTGTAAGTCGCGGTAATCGTCTCGCTCACGGCCAGGTACTGCACCAAGCTGTTGTCTAGCGTGAAGGTCCAGCCGATCGTGCCGTCGTTGCTGCCTGTCTGAACCAGCGTCACCGCCGAGTCGAGCGCCGTGGTCAACGCCGCCGGAATCGCCGCCGTGCTGCTGGTCACTTCGCCCGTCTTGGCCACCGACGAGGTCAGCACATCCGTCTCGTCAACTTCCGCGAACGTCACCGAACCCGAATTGCTGAGGTTCGGCGTTGAATCGTCTTCCGTCACCGCACCAATCACATCCACCACAGTGATCGTCGGCTGATCGTTGGT
>JBDNHJ010000144.1:0-85989 GCA_041688835.1 Fuerstiella sp. | reverse complement strand
CTGCGACGTGTGGCCGTCAGCCTGCTCAAGCACCACCCCTGCAAAGACTGCGTCAAAGGAAAGCAACAAAGAGCAGCATGGAACCATCACTTCCTCCCGCAAGTACTGCGTTTTAACTGACCAAACTTCGCGCCCCCTCTGATTCTGACTACCTGCACTTTGTGCAGGCGGCCTCCTCTCCGAGTCGGGTCAAACGATTAAGCGGGCGACGGGGTATCAGCAAACTTGTCATTTGTCATTACCTGACGAGCACGCGCGGGACACCACCTTCGACCAGTTGCCACGCTTGATCGATTGCTAATCTCGGAAATGCCTGGATCGCTCCTGATGGCCATGCAACCGTCAAGTTGGCCGCCTGTTCCCGTTCGCCCAGTCCGAAAATCAGTTGCCGCTCATTGCTGGCCTGAAAGCCGCTGCCCGCTGTCAACTGTTTGAGAAGAGGCCGACCGCCGTTCTCAACGGTCACTTGAGTGCCGATCGCATCGCGACTGGAAGCGGTGCCGATCAGGCGAATGCTGAAAAAGTGTCCCACCGTTTCCGTGCAGTTTTCTGTCACACCAGCATCCTGATGCAGGTGAGACACCGCGAACTCTTCTCGACCGTCAGCGTTCCAATCGATCTTGGCCATTCCGCGACCGACGTATTCGTTTTGAAAGTAAGAACCGAGACGATCCCGCGATTGCTCAACAAAACGCCCATCCGCCACGTTCTGAAAGTACTGCGGTGGCATTCTGTAGGGCACCCCCTTGGCGGAATTGTCAAAGACATGCCCGTTCGTCAGCACGAGATCCGGATGTCCATCCAACTCGCCATCGATGAATTGTGTTCCAAAGCCAAGCAGCGAGTAGCTGGATTCTCTGAGGCCCATGGTGACGGTGGCGTCTGTGAAAATCCCGCTGGGCCCGAGATGATAGAAGCAATGGGATTCCTGGTAGAAGTTCGTAATAAACACATCCAATCGGCCATTACCGTCCATATCATCAATGGCCATCCCCATGCACGCCTGACTGCGGCCATTCGCATCCACGGCGACGCCGGACAAAAGTCCATCTTCCACGAATTCCGGCACACCGGGAACTTCGCCCGTGTTGCGAAAGAAAACATTGTGCATTTGGTCGTTCGCCACAAACAGTTCCAAGCGCCGATCATCATTGAAGTCGGCGGCAACAATTCCCAACCCCATGCCGGGCACCGACACGTCAACAGCATGACTGGCATCAGCAAAGCGACCATCTCCACTATTCTTCCACAGGACATCCGGCACACCCGAAAACATTCGCGGAATACAGACGCCCGCCGAGCCATCGGGTTGTGAACACAGCCGAGTCAGCACATCGTCTCCCTGCAGATAATTGACGTCGTACAAGTCAGGCAGACGATCACCATCCAAATCTGCGATCAGGCAACTTGCCGTCCAATGATCTGTGGGGGACACCGTGAATTCGGTGCCAGCCAGAAACGTTCCATCACCTTGATTCAGGAACAGGCGATTGGTTCCGATATTGGCCACATAAACATCCGGAAAGCCATCGTTGTCGACGTCACCGATGGCCACGCCTTGACTAAAACCGTCTTCATGAATCTGTGAAGACACAGTGACATCATCGAACTGCAGGCCTCGCCGGTTGCGATAGATTTGGTCGACGATATCGGTCGAGTTTTCCAGTGGATGGGTGCCTCCCTGAGTCCAATACAGGTCCGGCCAGCCATCCAGATCGAGATCAAGCACCGCTACACCGCCGCCATTCACCTCAAACATTGCTGTCCCCGGACGATCGTGAGAGTGACCATTTTGGTAGACGAATCGAATACCCAATTCTTCCGCGCAGCTTCGAAAGCAAGCCAAAGACGCAGCGGAATCTGACTCGTTTGACTCGACACTCTGTTCCGACAGTGCGTAACCCGTCAGGTCGAAGTCACGCAGTGGATGGCTGGTCAATTGCGTTTGGGGCAGTTCACTGGTTAGCAGAGGAACAAGTTTCGCCACACGGGGCCCGGCCCATTCTGCATTGCCAACTTTGTCGGCCACCAGACACCATCCGGCTGCCTCCCACAGCCTTCCCAACTGCTCGCAATGCTCAGACGCACTCCGCATCGCCGCCGTGTCATTTCTCGCTTCGTCCTGCAATCCGTGCAGATCGTTGGCGAGTTCAAGCAGCAGTTCGGTACGGCGGGCACACTGTTCTGCCAACTTCTGTTCGCCTTGAATCTTAAACAGTTGAGACAATTGATAGATGGCCACCTGATGATTCGGATCAAGCAATACCGCGTTACCGAAACACCAAATAGCGCCGGAAACGTCATCCATTTGTCGAGCTCGCAAACCACGAACGGACCAGATATCCGGATGAGCACTCGCCGCTTGCGGCAGGTTTCGCAACCATTCTTCCCATCGATTCGCAGTCCCTGCTGCGGGCTCACCGGCATTCAACAGCAAGTGCCCTAACTGCACGTGTGCTTCGGTCAGATCGGGGCGCAACACGACGACCCGCCTCAACAGCTGTTCAGCTTGCTTCCGGTTGTTGTCGCGCATGGCCAGGCGACCCAGTCCCAGCAGCGGAAGTGGGTCGTCGGGCGACGCCTGCTGACAGGATTTCAGTTTTTGTACGTCGTCAACGATTGCGTTCAGGACTCCCAACCACGCCAGCTGATCGGACGTACGCTGTCCCACGCGAACAAGTTGCATCAGATGAGGGGCCGACTCCCAGCGTCGTCCGCTGATCGTCAGAACGTGAGCCAGCATGGCGTGAGCGAACGGATCGTGGGGCGCATGAAGTAGCATTTCTCGCAGAATGTCTTCCGTCTGCGACACCTGATGCTCGACGTTGAATTTCTCCAGCGCACGCTGCTTCATTTTTGCGTGCCATGCAGCCGAATCGGGAGCCGGATTGGCGATGGCTCTCCGGCGAGCTTCACGTGTTACGGCATCATCTCTTCCGCACCCACACACAACCATCAAGCACAAACAGAACCACACCAAGAGTAACAAGCGATACATGACCGTTTCCCCACGCTCGTTTTCCAACCACTGCCGCTACTGCCCGACTCTAACAGTTTGAACTCGGTTGAAACAAGTTGCCCGTGGATGATTGAACGTCCCAAACACAGGAGTTTGATCGGGAGTGTCGTCAGAAGGCGGCAACCGAAACGACAAAAACAGGCGAATACACTAAGGTAGTGCGTCAGGCGGGAGAACATGTGTCCAGCCATCGACTCATACTCCCCCCGAAACGCCACAAGACAAGGTTGCCGCGAATTCCTGCCCGTTCGGCAGGCACCGAACACATGCCAGACATTATCCTCACCACGCTTAACGCTCGCTACTGGCACAGTTCTTTCGGATTGCGTTATCTGTTGGCGAATATGGGAGAACTGATTCCACAGACCACCATGCTGGAATTCGGCATCGGCGATCGAACGGTTGATATCCTGTCCATCCTACTGGAACAAAACCCGCGCATCGTTGGTTTCGGAGTCTACATCTGGAACATCGAACCCATCACCAAGTTGGTGGCCGACCTCAAACGAGTCCGCCCTGAAATCATCATTGTCCTAGGCGGCCCGGAAGTCAGCTACGAAACCGAAGATCAGCCGATCGTCCGATACGCCGACTACGTCATTACCGGCGAAGCAGACATCGAATTTCCGAATCTGTGCCGGCGACTTCTGAATGTGAATGACTTTCAGCCGACCGTAAAGTCTGCACCGAACGGACTTCCAATCCTAGCGCCTGTCTGCACCGACAGCCAGCCCAACATCATCCATGCCGCTGTTCCACTCTTGCCAGACATCCAGCTGCCCTATGACCTGTACGACGACGAAGACATCGCCCACCGCGTAATCTACGTCGAAGTGTCTCGCGGCTGCCCGTTCACTTGCGAATTCTGTCTGTCCGCTCTGGACATTCCAGTCCGCCTGTTTGATCTCGACCAATTCTTGACATCCATGCAGTCGCTGCTGGATCGCGGCGTCCAACAATTCAAGTTCGTTGACCGGACATTCAACCTGAACATGCGCGTCAGCAACGCGATTCTGCAGTTCTTTCTGGATCGTTATCAACCGGGCTTATTTCTACATTTCGAAATGATCCCCGACCGGCTACCAGAAGCCCTGCGAGTACTCATCGCAAAATTCCCTGACGGCGCGCTACAGTTCGAAATCGGTGTCCAAACCTTCAACGACGACGTCGGAGAACTCATCAGTCGTCGCCAAGACAACGAAAAACTGGCCGACAACTTCCGCTTCCTCAACCAACAAACGGGCGTCCATATCCACGCCGACCTCATCATCGGACTCCCCGGCGAAACACTCAACAGCTTCGCTCAAGGCTTCGATCGCCTCGTCGCTCTCAACCCACAGGAAATTCAAGTGGGCATCCTCAAACGCCTCAAGGGCACGCCAATCATTCGCCACGATGCCGAATGGAACATGGTCTACAGCGACCATCCGCCCTTCGAAATCCTCAGCAACCGACTGCTCGACTTCGCCACCATCCACCGCCTCCGCCGCTTCTCACGATTCTGGGATCTCATCGCCAACAGCGGCAACTTCCGGGAATCAACGCCACTGATCTGGCAAGACGATTCCCCGTTCGAATGCTTCTTCCAACTCACCGACTGGATCCACAGCGTCGAACAACGCACGCACGGCATCCCTCTGGCAAAACTCTCCGAACGCCTCTTCGAATTTCTCACCACACAACGCAACATCCCCACCCCACAAGCCGCACTTTCACTCTGGACCGACTACGTCCGGGGCGGTCGGCGAGACCAACCCAAGTTCCTCAAAAACTTTGACCTCCCACCGCACCACGAAATCACCGAACCCACCACAACGCTCCCCTCACGCCAATCCCGCCACCTCTGAAGAAACGCAGGGCGTTTCATCCCTGTGGCGTGGAACGAAGGGAGACTGCGACAGCAGGGGGAATGCGCCGAGGACTGTGAAGGTGAAAGTGATTGCGCTGGTTGCGAATACAGCTTTGCTTTGCTTTGGCATCACGGGGGGAAAATGACGAAGGTGATAGACTTCGTCGAATACCTCCATGCTGTTGTCGAATCACTGAGTCTGCCTCGATCCGAGTCTCACGCATAGATCTCTGTCATGAAATCGTTGTTTACTTCGTTTCTGCAATTCCTTTATCGACTGCGGCATGGCATTACGTTGTCGAATGCGGGGTTCGAGTCACAGGTGGATGCCGTCAACGAATTGGCAGCGGGCACAGCGGCGATCAGCGATGATAAACTCAAGCTGCGGTTCGACCAGATTCGACAGCGCGTGGGGCAAGGTGAGCCACTTGATGCGGTCGTGGTGGAAGCGTTCGCCATCATTCGTGAAGCCGCGTGGCGAACCGTGGCCATGCGACCTTATGACGTTCAAATGCTGGCCGCGTTCGCGATTCACAGCGGCAAATGTGTCGAAATGCAGACTGGCGAAGGCAAGACTCTGGCGGCCGCCGTTGCCGTTTGCCTGCGCGCCTTAGACGGACGCGGCGTGCATATCCTGACATTCAACGACTATCTGGCACAACGCGACACAGAATGGATTGGACCTCTGTATCGGTTTCTAAACCTAACCGTGGGCCATGTCGGACAACGCTCATCACCCGCCGATCGACGAACCGCGTACCGCTGCGACATTACGTACGTCACTGCTAAAGAAGCCGGCTTCGATTTTTTGCGAGACCAGTTGTGCCAGTCAGCGGCTGAACGCGTTCATCGCGGGTTCCATTTCGCGATTGCTGACGAAGCGGATTCGATTCTGATCGACGAAGCCAGAATTCCCATGGTCATTGCTACGGAAGCGGAAACGGACACAACCGATCTACAGCAAGTTGCGGCATTAGTGCGGCCGTTGAAACGGGGACCGCACTATGAAGTGAAAGCCAGCGGAAGAAATATCAGTTTCACAGACTCGGGATTGTCAGGTCTGGAACATCAGCTCGGCGTGGCGGAACTCCATAGTGAAGCCAGCATGGATTTGCTGGCGAGATTGAACCTGGCCGTTCAGGCTCAAGTGCTACTGACCAAAGATGTCGACTACATGGTCCGTGATCACCGGATTGAACTGATTGACGAATTCACTGGTCGCGTTGCGGAAAATCGCAAATGGCCGGGCGGTCTGCAAGCGGCCTTAGAAGCCAAAGAGGGGCTGCCGATTCAGCCACAGGGCAGAATTCTAAACTCCATCACACTGCAACAGTTCGTGGACATGTATTCCGGACTCGCCGGCATGACAGGCACAGCCGTCGAGGCAACGGAAGAACTCGCAGAATTCTATCGATTGAAAGTTGTGATTGTTCCCCCCAATCGACCGGGCATCAGAATCGATCACCCAGATCGAATCTTCGCCACAAAGTCGGACAAACAGCGTGCCGTGGTCGAAGAAGTGCGGACGCAACATGCACATGGTCGCCCTGTGCTGATCGGGACTGCCAGCGTTGACGAATCGGAAGCACTGGCTCGCGAACTGCAGGCTGCGGGGATTTCCTGTCGCGTCCTGAACGCCGCCAACGACCACTTGGAAGCCGAGATTATCGCCGACGCGGGCGATTTTGAGGCGGTCACGATTTCCACAAATATGGCCGGGCGAGGCACTGATATTTGCCTCGGCGGACACGATCAGTCGACCGCGGACAAGGTGATCGAACGGGGCGGATTGTATTTGATCGGAACCAACCGCAACGAAAGTCGCCGAATTGACAATCAACTACGGGGGCGAGCCGCACGCCAGGGCGATCCCGGAGAAACTCGGTTCTTCGTCAGCCTGACAGACGACCTAATTTCACGCCACGAAATCGCACAACTGGTCGGTTCAGGCACGGACAGTACCGGCCACCCGATCAGCGAAGCAGAAGCCGCCAGCCGAATCTCACACGTGCAGCGCGTGATCGAAGGGGAGAGCTTCGAAATTCGGCGAACGCTGAGAATGTATTCGTTTCTGCTGGAGTTTCAGCGACGCAAGGTCTGTAGTCATCGAGAAGAACTCCTGAGTGGAACAAAACTTCCGACCGCTCTGCAAAAACGCGATCCGGAACTGCATCAGCGACTCGTCGAACAATGGGGCTCCGCACTGATCACCGACGCAGAACGTCAGGTCACGTTGATACACATCGACTGGTCTTGGAGCGACCACTTGGCTCACGCCGCTGAAATTCGCGAGAACATTCACTTAGTCAGCCTCGGTGGATTCAACGCCTTCGACACCTATAACAAAGAGATGAACCGCGAATTTCATACGTTCCTGTCGGACGTCGACGACAAGGTCGTGGAAACCATGGCCAACGCAACATTCACCGCAGATGGCATCGATCTTGAGCAACAAGGCCTGACCGGTCCGACATCGACATGGACGTTCATGATCAACGACAATCCGCGTGGGGCGGTCCTGAATCAAATGCTGCGAGGCATCGCGAATCGACTGAAAAACATCTGGAAATAACAGGCCCGTTTCGTTGCACAGGACCACTTCAGGAGGATTCAGAACTATTGGGGCCAGTCGTTGGGGCGTTGAATCGAGGCCGTCAATACGCGAACACGTTTGTGTTGGTGGATGTGATGGAAGGCTGCGTAGTTTCGCGTTGCTTTCCGAACACCCAACGGATGGCCGCTGTGGGGCGGGACCGATTTTCCGAACAGGACAAGGCTTGCTTGGGGACAGGCCAGAGGTTCATCATTTCGCCGAACGCAGTGGATCGATGTTTTCGGCGGACGTGGATCGGGTCCAGTCCGTACCAATCGGCGTGGGGTTGATAGACCGGGATGTTCAGCCGTGTGGCAACTTCCTGAAGTCCTTGGTCGAGGTCCAGTGTCTGCGTTTTGACTCCGGCCAAAGTCAGTTTGCTCAGCGGAAACAACACGAACCGCGAAAACGTGAAACGCAGCCAACCGAGTGTGTTGACGGAATCGACGGGTGGTCTGGTCATCACCACTTGGCAGTTTTCGTCCCAGCGCCGCAGTCGTGTGATGCATTCTTCGGCAGCCGCCACAATCTCTGTTGGCTTACGTCCGTACAGCAGATCGTTGCCAAAGTCGGTGAGTATCGCGACCGACTGAGTTTTCTGAGGTCCGGCGACGGGCAGAGCGTCCCAGATGCCACTGCGTAAAATGCCAGGCAGTTGTCGCAATGCGAAGCCGCTGCGATCGCAAACGTAAGACCGTCCCATTCCGTTGGCTGTGTAGATATCCAGTGGTGCAGCGAAGCGTGACTGCAACTGGTCCATAATCCGTGGCCAAGCCAACGCGAGGTTGCTGGCACCCAGCAGGACGATGCGTGTGCGGATTTCTGGTGTGCTGATCGAGGCTGTTTCGTTCAGGCCCGTCATTGTCTATTGCACCTTCCAGAAGCCGGGAGTCAACAGCACGATGATTGCAAATAATTCGAGGCGGCCGAGTAGCATGAGTAGCGTGAGCAACAGTTTGGATGCTTCGGAGAAGGCCGTGTAGTTTCCATGGGGCCCGCAGATGCCGAGTCCCGGACCGATATTGTTTAGCGTGGAAGCGACGGCACCGGCGCAGTCGATGAGTTTTTCTGCGGACGTTTCGCCCTGCCACTGTGTCCCCGGTTCCAGTGCGATCAGTGCCGCCCAACTGGTGGCGAAGATCACACCAATCAGACAGAAATAAACGAGAACGTCACGTCCCACAGAATCGTCGAGTCGGTTGCCTGCGATGCGAATTGGTTGCACCAAATTCGGACGGAAAGCCCGTTCCGCTTCCAGCTTTAGCACTTTCCACAGCACGATAAAACGGATGACTTTGACGCCGCCGCCGGTTGAGCCCGAACATCCACCGACAAACATGAGCAGGAGCAGGATGGCTCGCGCGAAATCTGGCCAAACAGCAAAGTTTTCCGTGCCGAAGCCCGTGGTGGTGATGACTGCCACGACATTGAAACAGGCATGACGAACGCAGGTGCCGATGGTGTCGTACACATCGCCGTACGAAAGCAGAAACGTCAACACGGCCGTGACCACGGTAATGATCGCCAAGTATGTGCGGAGTTCCGGGTCGGAAAAGAAGGCGATCACGCGGTCTTTGAAGGGGTGTTTCGAATGGTCACCGGATTGCCGCAGCAGTAGGTAGTACAGATTGAAATTCATGCCTGCGAGCACCATGAACACGATGATGGTGAATTCCAAACCGCCGCTCTGAAAAGCTCCGACACTGGCGTTGCGAGTGCTGAATCCACCGGTCGCTAACGTGCCGAAGGTGTGGCACAAAGATTCGAACAGGCTCATCCCCTGAATCACCAGCACGATCGCCATGGCGGCAGACAGTCCCAGATAAATACTCCACATCAGCAGAGCCGTTTCGCGGACTCGCGGGCGCACGGAATCCGTCAGCGGCCCCGGCACTTCGCGGCGCATCAACGCTTTGCCACCAGCGCCAAGTTGTCCGAGAATCGCGACGAACAACACGATGATCCCCATGCCGCCCAGCCAGTGCGTGAATGAACGCCAGAACAATACGCTGCGTGGAACATATGCGATCTCGCCCCGCAACGCGGCCTGTTCGCAGTTGAGAATGCCGTCGGGGATTTCCAACTGCGTTAAGACCGAAGCGCCCGTTGTTGTGAACCCCGAAACCGATTCGAAGATCGCATCGCAGAGACTCATAGGCACGCCCGCCATTCGAAAGGTGGGCGTCAACAAGTAGGGCAGCCCGCCGAGAACGCCGGACAGAATCCAGCCCAAGCCGACAACCGCCAGCGCTTCTTTTCGCAGTAACGAGTCAGCGGCGGACGTCCGTCCCGCGATCAATAGGCCGATGCCTGTGGCGGCCGCCACGCCGATCGATTTCAGCATCCCGCGCAGGGCGGCCATTTCGACCGTTGGTGTCTGGCCACACGATGGGAACGACCACGGCAATGTCACCAGCATCGCGCCGCCGATCAGCAGCGATAGATAGCCCAACATTCTACAAACCAACGGCCAGTTCATATTCCGTCTGACTTATTGCGGCGAAAAATCGTTTCGCCTAGGCTGACACAAGTTTCGGACCGTTGGTCGATCCGATTTGTCAGACTTGCTCTAGCTGCGGCTAAAGGCTTGCGTGGTGTCGATTTCGTAATCTTCGACAAACGCTTTATGGAAGTCGAAGACGTCGACGAAATCTTCCAATTGGTCGTCGTCTGTGCGGCGCATTTCACCGCCTTCGATGAGCTCAAAGACAATCTTGCCGAAATCTTCCGTGGCGTGGACGCCCCAATCTGCAAAGACGGAGACTGTCATGAGGCCGAAATGTTGCGGTGCAAGATCACGAATCCCTTCGACCAATTCAACGGCACTCACGTGTCCGGTATTGTGGTCGCTGCGGTCTCGCCCCAGCTTCTCCTGAGCGTGTCGCAGCGCGGCGAACACGAACTGATAAGCATTGGAATGGTAGCTACGCGTTTGGGTTGACTTGCGAAGGGTTGTCATACGGCAGGTCTAATCCGATTGGAGCATCTTGTGGCGGAAATACATCAACTGAAAACATAGTACAACGAGGTGTGCCTGCACAGAAGGCTCTATTCCATATTTTGCTCTCGTTCGGTCGTTGGGTTGTCGTTACTGCCGCGATTTCCGCGAGAAACGACTGTAACGATCTCGGATTCGTCCAGCATGACACGTCGACCGTCCTCAAACCTGACCAACAGCTTCTTAACAAGCAACTCCTGCGCAATCACCTTTGCCTGCCCTGCACGTGTAATGACTGTCGCCCCGACTTTAGGCAATTCTTTACGGTGCGCTTCGTAAGTGTCGTACTCATATCGAAGACAACACTTCAGCCGGCCACAGCGTCCGGAAATCTTGTTGGGGTCCAGAGTTGCCTTCTGTAACTTGGCCATCTTCATCGAGACGGGCGGCATTTCTTTGAGATGCGTGTTACAGCATACCGGCTTTCCGCAGTCTCCGTAATCGGCCAGCAGCTTGGCTTCGTCACGCACGCCGATTTGCCGCATTTCAATTCGCGTGTTGAATTCCCGCGCCATTTGTTTGACCAGTTCGCGAAAATCGACACGTTTTTCTGCAAGGTAATAGAACACAATTCGTTCACCGCCGAAAACCTGCTCAACGTCCACCAGCTGCATCTGCAGGTTGCGTTCGTCAATCATGTTTTGACCATTGGTGAAGAATGACTTTTCTCGCGCTGCGACTTCGTCCAGAGACCGACGATCTTCGTCTGACGCTGTTCTTAGGATGCGACCCGTGCGCACGTTGTCTCCGAGGTATTCGTTTGTCTTGTCGTTGGCCGTACACAGCACCACGCCGAATTCCACGCCACGTTCGGACCGAACGACGACATCATCACCGCGACTGATTTGGTGCTGTCGTTTCGCTGAGAACTCGCCCAACTGTCGCAGTGCGCCGTATCGGACCACATATTTGGCAGCTTCCGTTTGAGTGTCCGCTGAGGCGGTTTGAAGATCGGTGGACATTTCGCAGGATTGCTTTCGAACGATTGTGCTATTGGATCAGCGTCAGGGCAGATTTGAGATTTGAGATTGCAGATTGCAGATTTGAAATGCTGTCGACTGCGGCTGTGAGTGGTGTGGCAGTATAACCCTGAGCGATGAGCATTGAGAAGCGACCTCAGGACTTCATGGCCACTCGCTGCCGCAACGCCGTAGGCCGTGAATGCTGTGCAGGTAAAACCAGGCCCAAACACGGTTCGGTCCGTCGGGATATTCTCCAGCATCTTGTAGGCTCACTGGCTCTCGAACGTACAGCCCTTCGTCCACGCCTTCGATCTGGTCGAGTTTTTGCAGGCAAATCGAATCCACACGATACAGCTCTCCCTTGACCGCATCTCCGTTTGCTGCGACCTTCACCAGAGCTGGATATTCGCCGCAGTCGAACAAGGCATATTCTAGGCACGTTGTGGCAAGGCCGAGGAATTTCTGGTCAATCAGTGCCCCGTGCAGCAATTGACCGCGTTTTAGCGAGCCGTAGACGAAGATTGTGTACATCTATGAACGAACCCATTCAGGAATATTCAACGCAAATTCGTGTGCGTTACAGTGAAACGGACGCCATGGGACTGCTGCATCATTCGAACTATCTCACGTATTTCGAAATCGGCAGGACCGAATTGTTTCGTGCTCAAGGGGGAAATTACCGGCGAATGGAGGAAATTGGCCTGTTTTTTGTGGTTGCCAGCATCAACGTGAGGTTTAAACGCCCCGCCCGATATGACGATTTGCTGGTGGTTAAAACGAATATTGCTCGGCAAACGCCAGCGAAACTGCAGCACCACTACGAACTGTATCGGGGGGCCGAATTGTTGTGTGTTGCCGACAGTGTCATCGCCTGCGTGGACTCAGCCGGGACGGTGCAGCGAATTCCAGACGATCTGCTGCTTAGGACGAGTGGTTAGAAAAAAACAGGTTTGGCAGATAAGTTAATTGACGCAATCTGCAGTATGTGGGTAGTGTGTAACCTTCGAGGACAATCTTGAGGGGCGTGTGTCGTCCCTTGCCGGGTTTTATGGGGCGTTTTGTGTCCCAAGACCACTCTTTAGTTTCTTCAGTACAACGAAAAAGGGACAAATTTAATGAGACAATTCTTCATTTTGGCTGCCGTCGCTCTGATGGTGACGGGCGCAGATGCTGAAGCTGGTCGACGATGTCGTGCCAAGTGCAAGCCAGTTCGCTGTCATCAGCAGGTTAGCTGCTGCCAACCAGCTCCAGTTTGCCACAGTCACTCAAGCTGCCACGTTGTTGAATCAGGTTGCAGCTCATGTGGTGGTGGCATCATTTCTTCAGGATGTGCTGATGGTAACTGTGCCATTTCCTCTGAAGGTGCGACTCCTGCTCCAGCGGCTGCATCAGAACCAGTGGCTGCTCCTGCTCCTCCAGCTGAGCCTGCTCCAGCACCAGCAGCGGCTGAAAATGCTCCTGCTCCTCCAGCAGAAGAAGCTCCAGCTGCCCCAGCAGAAGAAGCTCCAGCTGCCCCAGAAGCAGCACCAGAAGCTCCAGCGGACTCTGCTCCAGCGACGTAAGTCGATTGGAACTTCAAACTTGCACAATGCAATTCTCTGGAGTTGCGAATTGAGCAAACAGGTGGCAGGGATGTCACCTGTTTTCATGCGCAGACTGTAAACTAAGAAACTTGCGATGAGTGGAAATTTTCGTTTCGCTGCAAGTTCTTGAGATGTATTCCGCTGCGATTCAGCCGCGGCAGTGGCGGCAGACTTTTGCCGGTGACGACAGTCACCGGAAATGGACTGTTTCAATGATCAGAGCCCCGAATGGGGCGACACCGTTCAGGGTTTCGTAGCGGAATTCGTCAAGAATTTCGACACGTTCAGAATGCCCGTCGAAAGTCTTGACGACTTCCGCTACGTGATATCAGACAACCGTCGGCTATCGCCAACGGCAAAAGTCTGTCGTCCCGACCGGGACTGAATCGCACGAACCAACTCGAAGTGGGCAGGCCAGTAAAGTCACGATCAGACATGCGATTCAAAGTTCTATTGCTCAGTTGGCTGTTGAGTATCACGGTCTCAACGGTCTCGGCCCACCCGGTTTCGTACACGGATGCGTGGGGCAAGGTGTCAGACCATGTCGACATGAAGCTGAGCGTTTTTCTGGACGATATCGTGAGGCATCAGATTGGTCCGCCGGAAGATCACGATCTGATTTCTGCGGAAGACCTGCTGCGAGCCATCCGTCGCCACTCGGCTTTCCTTCCCACGCAGCTAAAGATCTTCGATCAGCAGGGTCGGCCACTGACGGCGTCCGTGACCGCTGAGCCTAACTGGAAGCCTCGTGGCCCCGAAGTCAAGTTATCCGATAACAACTTGCTAAAGCTAACTTGGCGATTGCGATATGCGTTGGATCGGCCCGATCCCGATGGAGTGACCGCTTTGTGTTTTCTGCACAGTTTTACTCACCCCGATCTGGCGGACCAAGGCGAACTGCGAATGCATCTGCAGCAAGTGGCGTCGGGAAATCGAATCGACGCCGTGATTCCGCCAGCGTTACCTCACACAATGCTACTGCCTTCCGAAGATTCGCCCATTGAGCAATCAGCGGCTGAGGCGAATCGTGCCATGTCGCGTTTGGTGATCTCTCCCACGGGCCTTGTGCATGAATTCACTGCGCCGCTGTTGTATTTGGACGGCGCTTGGCCGCCCGCGAAAACGCTGCGAAATCAATCCGCGTCTGCGGTGGGCGTGAGTGTACCGTTGATGATCGATCCATCTGAGATTGCCGCCACCAAACAGCAGATTGAAGCATGGATGAGATCGAATGTGGAGCTGAAAATCGGTCGGCGGGCGGCCTCGCTGAAGAGTCTAACGGTTGATTTTTTTCCGACCGGCCAAACGCCCGACGAGCAACTCAACGCGAATGTCAGCGCATTTAAGGGAGTACCGCTGTTTGGAACTCAAGTCGGCGTGCGGATGCAATGTTCCGGTGTCGGCATTGGAGTCGGCATTGGAGTCTCACAGCCGGTCGAGTTGACGTTCAAACGCTCGCCCGGTGTCTTTGATATCATGACTGTCGAGGTGACGTCTCGCGTGGGGCAAACGTCAGAACAGGTTCCTGTTTCTGCAGACACCACGCAGCCTGCCGTGCTGTATCAATGGTCTGCTGCAGCTTTCGCCAATGGCTGGATGATTGATTCAACCGCAGCTCAGAAGTCGCTGGCCCCAACTTTCGATCCACTTCGCATCCAGCGCACGCGACCCGGCGTCAGGGGTTTGTGTTACGGGATCGTGGGGCTTGTGTTGTGTGTCGGATTTGGCCTCGTGCTGCAGCCTGCCTTCAAGGCGTTTCGCTACGTTGCTTACGCTGCCGGGGTCTGCGTTTTTGTTGCGTCTGTGTCGCTGGTTGAGGATTCGAAAATTGCGGTCGATCAAAGCCAGGTCGCCGGTCTGGCCTCACAAATTCTGACGGGCGTTTATCACGGGGCGATGAGTTCGTCCGAGGAAGACGCGATGGCCGCGTTGTCTGAAGTTTTGCACGAAGACCTCGTCGAAGAGGTTTATCTTGCGACATTGAAGTCTCTTTCGTCGTCTCCGGAAAACGGGGTCATCATTGACGTGGGGAAGGTGACTGTCGATTCCGTTCAGGTGTTGCCGCCTGAGTCTGCGGATCGCTGGACGGCCAACTGTTGTTGGAACGTTCACGGAATCGTCCACCATTGGGGGCATAGTCATGCTCGTGAGCTGCGGTTGGAGGGCGACTTGACCGTGATTCGTGATCCTGCAGGGTGGAAGTTGCTTTCGATTTCTCAAACGGAATCCACGAATGCGGCCGTGTTGGCGACTCCTGCGGCTGTGCAGCCTGCTACACAATCTAGAAAATCGGGGGCATCCGACGCAGGTGTCGTCCCCGGCGTTTGAATTCGTCCGCAGGAAACGGAAAATTGCGTGAATTCAAAGTGGTTTGAACCCTTGAGATTTCACCAGTCGATTGCATTCATCGTCCACAAGAATACACTGCGGAAGCTTGCCTGAGGCCGTCCAGCGAAGGACGTACGAGGTATCCCCGCCGGCAAGACCTTTCTCCGGTTGCCGCATTCACTGCCAAAAATTTGATGGCAGACCACTCGAGTTAACGAGGAACTCATGAACACCAGATCTATTTGTTACCTTCTCATCACACTGTGGACTGCTGTGCCGGCGATTGCAGCGGACTGGCCGTCATGGCGTGGCCCGGAACACAATGGCATTTCGCGAGAAACCGGACTTGTCGAAAGTTGGGATCTCGAATCCGGCGAGAACGTTCTGTGGGACTCCCCCATTGGCGGCCGCGCCACACCGATTGTGATCGACGGGCGCGTTTATCTGAATTGCCGCACCCATCACAATGTTGCTGCCGGGCATCCGGAACTCATTGACGCTCAGGAACAGGTTGTGTGCCGAGATGCCGCGACTGGCGAGGTAATTTGGGCAGACAAGTTCAACGTCACTCAAACCGACATCCCCGCACCTCGCGTGGGTTGGGCCCCAATGACCGGCGACTCAGAAACGGGCAATGTTTATATGCATTCCGTGAGTGGGATTTTTCGTTGCTACGATCGTGATGGAAAAATCCTGTGGCAGCATTCGCTGGGTGAAGAATACGGAAAGATCTCTGGATACGGTGGTCGAACTCAAGCCGCAGTCATCGACGAAGATCGCATTATCGTGGGCTTCTTTGGATTGAACTGGGGACGCAACGGAGCTCCACCGCCGAAGCCAGCGTACTACGCATTCGACAAGCGCACCGGCGATTTGCTGTGGGTCTCAACCTTTGGCGGTCGACCGCTGGACACCACCTATTCGAATCCTGTGATCGCCGTCATCGAAGGGCAACGGCTGTTGATCGCCGGAGCGGCCGATGGAGCCATTCACGCGATTAACTCGCGAACAGGATCGCACGTCTGGACCTTCGATATGTCCAAGCGAGGTCTGAATGCCACGCCGGTTGTGGATGGTCATCTGATCTATATTTCACACGGCGAAGACAACATCGACAATCTCGAATTCGGACGTGTTCAATGTATTGATGGTCGTGGCACAGGCAACATCACCGCGACCAACAGCGTGTGGCGAAAGGATGGCATCAAAGCCGGATACACCGCACTGATGGTTAACGATGGCATGGCTTATGTTGTCGCTGACACTGGCAAGCTGCATGCCTTTGACAGCAAAACTGGTGAAGAACTGTGGGACTACACACTGGGCACGGTGGGCAAAGGTTCGCCCGTGATGGCGGATGGCAAGATGTATGTGATGGAAGTGAACGGCAACATTCATATCCTAAAACCTTCTCGCGAAAAATGTGAGTCACTAAGCCAAGTGCATCTGATGGCCACCAATGGCAAAGGTGACGATGAAATCTTTGGGACGCCTGCGATTTCCGATGGGCGCGTCTTCTTCACCACCCGAGATCGTACGATTTGTATTGGCAATGAGAACGCTGGAAAGCCTGCACCGGTGGAAATTCCGCCGCTGAAGGAAGCAGAAGTCGGCACGGAAGTCGCCTTGCTTCAGATTCATCCTTACGAAGCCTATACCTACGGCGGCGGCGAGCAGCAGTACAAGGTGCTGGGGTTTGACGCCAACGGCGGGCTGATTGGTGAAGTCGATGCCGAACTGAGTTTGCCGGAAGGCGTCACCGGCGTCACTCTGGAAGGCAACACTGTGACGGTTGGTTCAGATGCACCAGAACAGGGCTTCGAAATCACCGCCAAGTCTGGACCTCTCAACAGCTACACTCGACTGCGGACATTACCACCGTTGCCATGGAAGTGGGACTTCGAAGGTTACACCGGAAAGAAAGTTCCGCCTACATGGGTGAACGCCTTCTTAAAGCTGTCTCCGACAGAGCTTGATGGTTCGACTGTCCTGAGTAAGTCGCCCGCGATTTCAGCCGAATCATGGATGGGCGTGCCAGAAATGAGCGGCTATACGGTGCAGGCCGATGTGTACATGAAGAAAGAGAAGCGAAAGTTGCCGAGTATCGGTTTGATCGCTCAACGGTACAACCTGATCATCAAAGCGAACACTAGCAAGCTGTCGATTCAGTGTTGGGCACCTCACTTGCGAATGGCCAAGGAAATCCGTTTCCGAGCCGATCCAGATGTTTGGTACACCATGAAGCTGACCGTCAAAATCGAAGACGACGGTGCCCATGTGTTGGGCAAGGTTTGGAAGCGAGGCGATGAAGAACCTGAGGAATGGACGATCGAGGCCATTGATCCTCATCCCAACACAAAGGGTTCGCCGGGCCTGTACACGTATGCTCTAGCCCCATGCTATTTCGACAACATCATCGTCTCTGAATAAATCAGCCGCTCCGCCCAACGCAGGAGCGCTTCCCATGAATATCACTCCAAGGAATTTGTTATGAAAAAATCGGTTACTTTTCTGTCACTATTGCTGACAGTGTCACTCATCGGCGGATGCACAGATCCGTCACCTCCTCCATCGGTGGTCGACGAGATGATTCCAGAAGGTGGCAGCGGCGTCGGCGGCGGTGCTCCGTTTGAGCTCGAAGAAACGTCGAAAATGGGCGGTGAAACAATCGCGGAACCGACTGTGGAAGGAGCAACGGCAACCGCAGCTCCGAACGAAGTAGCCACCCCGGATGTTCCCCAAGAAGTGCCTCAGAAAATCGCGGCAACAGCGGCTCCAGCGGCTCCGGGTGAAGAAACAGCTAAGCCTGAAACCATAGTTGAAACGGTAAAGATGGCTCCGCCGAAGAAGCCTGAGCCTGCTGCTGCGGCTCCGGCTGATCCGAAATCGGAAGAAGCGTCGGTTGCGGCTGCGGTTGCGGCTGCGACCGCCGTTGCTGCCGAACCTGCCACGGCAGCGGTCGCTGACGGGACTGCTGGAGACTGGAGCATGTGGGGCGGCGATCCATCTCGCAACATGGTCAATTCGACAACGGGCGTTAACTTCGATTTTGAACCGGCTGAAGATGCCGCCGAAGGGAAAAATGTCCTCTGGACGGCTGCACTCGGATCGCAAACTTACGGAAACCCGATTGTTGCCGAAGGAAAAGTTTTCGTCGGAACCAACAACGGCGGAGAATACCGCGAACAGCACAAAGGCGACCGTGGTTGCGTCCTGTGTTTCAACGAAGCCGACGGTGAATTTCTGTGGCAGCTGACTCGAGAAAAACTTCCGCAGGGGCGAGTCAACGACTGGCCTGAGCAGGGGATTTGTTCAACTCCAGTCATTGAAAATGGTCTGATGTACGTGGCGACCAATCGCTGCGAACTGATGTGCGTCGACATCCAAGGGTTTCATGACGGCGAAAATAATGGACCTTACAAAGATGAGGTCGATACCGAAAAACTCGACGCTGACATTGTCTGGTCGCTGGACATGATCGAAGATCTCGGCGTGTTTCCTCACAACCTCGCCACCAGTTCGCCCGTCATTCATGGCGATCTGATTCTGATTGTCACCTCCAACGGCGTCGACGAAGCTCACTTGGAAGTCCCGTCTCCACGAGCTCCCTGCTTTATCGCCGTCAACAAGAACACCGGAGAACTGGTGTGGGAAGACAATTCGCCCGCTTTAGATTCTAAAGCTCCCGCACCGTTTGACAACATTCTGCACGGCCAGTGGGGCTCGCCCGCACTGGGCGAGATTGATGGCAAGATGCAGGTCTTCATGCCCGGCGGCGACGGAGTCCTGTACAGCTACGACGTAGCAACTGGAGAACTCGTTTGGTGGTTCGATTTGAACCCTAAGGATTCTGCTTGGGAACTCGGTGGTCGCGGGACTCGCAATGCCATCATTTCGACTCCGGTGTTCGTCGACAACAGCGTCTTGCTGGCGGTCGGCCAAGACCCTGAACATGGGGAAGGTGTGGGTCACTTGTACCGCATCGACGCGACAAAAAAGGGGGACATCAGTCCTCAAGTTGCTGATGGTGAAGGCTGGAAAGACAATGCCAACAGCGGTGAGATTTGGGAAGTCGGCGGAGTCGATGACGACAAGGGCACGATCACGGGCGAAAAGAACGGCCTGTTGTTCCGCCGCACGATCTCAACCGTCGCCGTGGCTGACGGTTTGGTTTACGCTCCGGACCTGAGTGGATTTCTGCACTGCATTGATTTCAAGACGGGCGAAAAGAAGTGGGTCTTCGACTCCTTCGCCGCCGTTTGGGGATCTCCGATGGTTGTTGATGGTCGCGTCCTGATGGGCGACGAAGACGGAGAAATGGTGATTCTGAAAGCCGGCGACACGCTGGAAGAGATCGAAACCAAGACCTTCAATTCGTCGATCTATAGCACTCCAACAATCGCCAACGGCACGATGTTCGTGTCCGACAGATCTCGACTGTACGCCATTAAGGTGAAGTAGTACTTCACGCGATGCCACTAACGAACAAGCCCGCGAAGCGATTGTGCTCCGCAGGCTTTTTTCTGGCGCGTGTGGTCGTGGGATGGGCTTCCAGCCTGTCATTTCTCCAGTGTTTTCGACAGGCTGGAAGCCTATCCCACGATCCGGCATCAAATTTGGTAGTCGGGCCAAACTGGAGCGGCGCGCTGGTCGGCGCGGTACTTCTTCCTGAACCACGTGAACGCAAGGTGGACTGCGATCCCCCAGATCACTGGCAGCACGATACAAGCGCTCACAAACAACGGGCCAGTCAGCGAAGTCGTGGCTTCGGGTGGCGGATTCACCAACTGAGTGGTGGATGGGGATTCTGAATGATCGCGTGGACGCAGCATTCGATGTTTCAAGCGGGGTGGTTAGTGATGGATCGAAAAATCCGTCACGGAAAGTTCCGACAGATCGTTCGTGCTACATCGCCACTCGTCGCAGCGACTCGATGTGATACGTCGGCAGATTCTGTCCGTTTCTCGCCGCATCAACGTGACCGCGAACGTCAATCATAGCGCCCGAACGCAGGCCTTCCAGTAAATCCCTTGTTCCGGTCAGGACGAGGTTGCCGCGATACCGATCCTGAGCAGCCGGGCTGTAGTTAATGTACCACGCTTGCAGCTTGTCATCAAAATGCACGACACCGCGTAGCCATTGGTAGTTTTCGGAATCAAAGCCATATTCAACGGGTGCGGAATTGGCAGACACCGGTTGAATGGACGATGGCCGTGGCTGTCCGTATTCCGGAGATGGAAAATACTGAACTCCGCTGCCGAGGTCGTCGACGTTGTCACCGAAACCGCGGGGAGTCGGCACCTCGTCTTCGCGTGGCGTTCCGTAGAAAGGTGATTGATTGGCTTTATCAAATCCATCGGTGGGATCGCCGAGATCTGATTCAAAGGTTCCCGGTGCGTAGGCTGGAGCCGATGTTTCTGGAATGCTCAGAAATCCGGGACCGCCGATCGCTCCACCATAACCACCTTGGTTCAGGCTTTGAGGTGGCGCGTACATTGGCTGTCCGTAGCTGCCTTGATAGGGATTGCCGTAATACATCCCCGGGTTCATGCAGCCGGAAATGGACACGGTTCCCAGCAAAAGTAGCAGCTGAGTCGAACGCAACGATGAGATTTGCATGGAGTGCCTCCGCGAGAATGCTGGAGATAGTTTAGGCACCAGAAGGTCCGGATGACCGCCAACGTAAGAAGTCGGTCGTGAACCAATTGACAGGGTGGTGAGAGAGGAGACTGGCCGACAACAGGCGTCAATCGGCCAGATCTGCATGTGATGTAATGCATCGTGAAAATCGTGTCCAGACCTTTCTGCCGATCGTACCGTGGCTGAAGCAAAAGCAGCCGTAACAAACACGCCCCGCCGCAAGAACCGGCAATTTCTGCCGATTGGGCGACAATAACTCAGCCAATGCGACACCTCAACCAAAAGGGTGCCGTCAGCGAATGGCACTGCCGCATAGATGTTGTGCTTGGACTTCGAGGGGCCCGCAACCTGTTGTACTTTGGTTTGAATCGAATGGTCGCATTATTCACTGGGTTCGACGTAAGTCCTTTGATACCAAGCGGCAGTGCCATTCGTGCCGTCAGCTGTTTCGGTGGAGCGCTCTGTCACCACTTAGCAGCGTCTCTCAGGGTACCGAACGATTCTCGGGCGGTGCGCTTATCGAATTCGGAATTTTTTCGTAGGGCGTGGTTCCCACTGGCAGATTTGGAGTGCTAAGCACAGGTGCCCTCCGTGACAAACCAAGCGCATTCCACCCCTTGACCTTGAGCAAAATTATTTTCAAACCTTATATTTTCTATCTCTCACTCCACCGAGCATTGGACCGGCCTAGGTTGACTGACTGGACGGCAAGAGGTTAGAAAATGACGGGTTAGAAAATGGGCGCGCTCACCGATGCTGCGCGGCCCGGCGGGCGCGGTTACACGGATTTCCCGTTTCGAAGTCCTCAATGCCGTTGCCTTCTCCGGGCGTCGATTTCATCACTGCCAAATTCGATTCGCCCAGAAATCCGTCAACAAGGGGATGTTTGGCTAATCCCACGACCGCTTTTTCATCACCAAGATTTCGGGTTGCCGAAAATCGTAAAACGGGCACTCTTGCCCGTTTTCCCGTGGCGCGTCGACGGACAGGAGTGCCCGTCGTACCCCAGAATTCAGGTCTGACACAGCACTGCAGATGGCATCGGTCATCAAATCGTCATCCCGAGAGACTCGCATCCATAAAGTCGGTCAAGTCCCATCTGCCGATCGACTTACGATCAGTCGATGCCCAGATTTCGCTCGATATTGCGCGCTTCCTGCGACATCACGAGGTTTTGCCACCAGCGGTCGGGATCTCGCTCACGTTCCATGTCGGCCCGGGCTTCTTTTCCCACGAATCCCCATTCGTCCTCTGCGGAATCTAATTCCTGCGGGCCATCGTGGGGCCGAGGCTTGAACATTCGCGTGCTTTCGGACCATGCATGGCGACTGGAATCGACAAGTGCGCAACCGGTTGACGTGACAGTAAAAACTGCAACGATGGTGACAGAAAGCCAGCGTTTCATAGGAATCTCGCGCGACAACACGTGCGAATTCTCAGGAGATTGCTCTGAGACAGGCCGTGCTGATCAATGAGGTTGAGAGAGAGGAGTGAAATCGTGTCAGATTTCTCTCCACGCGCCCAGAGGAATATTATCAATGGCCCCGTTAGACATTCTTGTGGTTGCTCCCCACCCGGACGACGCAGAAATCAGTGTGGGCGGCATCATTGCCGTTTCGCGAGCTCAAGGACTGCGTGTCGGCGTCGTGGAACTCACGAATGGCGAACCGACGCCCCATGGAACGCCAAAAATCCGGCGGCAGGAAACAGATCGGGCGACGCAGATTCTGGATCTTAGCTGGCGACAAAACCTGAACCTGCCGAACCGCAGTTTGCAGGCGGATCTGGAAAGTCGCCGCAAACTGGCTGAGGTGTTCCGGCAATGCCGTCCGCGCATCATCTTGGCTCCATTTTGGCAAGACGCTCATCCGGATCACGTCGCGGCCAGCAGTCTATGCGACGATGCCAGATTTTGGTCCAAGCTCAGCCGTTCAGACCTTGCGTTCGATCCGTACTGGCCACCTTTGCTGCTGCACTATTTCAGTATCCATTTGCGAATCCATCCTGCGGCGTCCGTGGTCGTCGATATTTCTGACCACTTGGATACTAAAATGAAGGCGGTTGAGGCCTACCACAGTCAGCTGGTCGAAGGCCGCAGTCCGGAGTTTCCGACCGTCGTGGATGATATCCGCGATCGAGCTCGCTATTGGGGCTGGACGATTGCAAAAACCTACGCCGAACCACTGTCCAACCGTGAGCAAATCGGCATCACCAGCTTAAACGACATCCTGTAACGCTTGGCACCGCCGTCCTCTCAGATGACACACTGGCAACACAGCGGCTGCATGATCCGTCTGCGATGTTGCGGCAACTGGTTGTCGCCTGACTGCATGAATACGCAATCAGTGACTTGCTGTACCTTCACGAAAAAGTTCAAGCAGGAAGTCGTTGCCGTCTTCCGATTGGCTACTGCTCGGGTAGTTGTCCGGAATCCGGCATCTGTCGATTGTGCCTGAACCCAATGACTCGAACCGTTTTCGCGTCTTCGTCGATTGTAAAGATAAGCTGGCAGCCGGCAACAACGGGCATTCGAATCGTATAGGGGCGATAGTCATTCTCAGGTGCGTAAGGAGCAGCGTTAGGAAACACCTCTATGCGATCGACGGACTGGCGGATCTGCGAAAGTACCTTTTGTGCATTGATCGGCTCGTGGCGGGTACAAGCGATGTAATTGATGTAGGAATCTATCTGCTCTTCGACAGACGGAAGCACGACAACGCGGTATCTCACGAAGCATCCAGACCGTTTCGAGTTGCAATATCGTCCAAAGCCGTTCGGAAATCTCGCCCCTGTCCTGCCTTTGCCTCCGCCATCGCTTGATCACATTGACGCAAGCTACTTTCCAGCTCTTCAGATGTCAGTTCAGGCAATTCATTTGACGTAAGCTGGTCGGCCAAGACTAAAACTTGTTCAGTAACGTACCCTTGAACGTCCTTATATCCGGCGGCGGCGGCCACAGCAGCCAGCCGCTTTTCCTCTACTCTCGAAATGTCGATTTGCATATTGAATCTCCTGTTGCAAGTGTACCACGGGTCATCGAGAAATGGCAACTTTCTTGTTCGCGGTGCCACGACGGTCAATTTATCTGTGAAATCTGTGGTCCAACTTCCTTCTTTTCCGCCATCGACCGCAAGCTCGAAAGCGTCAGCATTCAGATCACCGAAACCTGCAAACGTGGACGGCTGCAGAAGATGTTTGGCCGACCTGCGCATTTAACGCCACGCTCTTCGTCGTTTCGAAATGCTGCACGGAATTTACGGGTGACCAGAACATAGTGAACGTGGCTTTCACGACGCGGGCAACTAATCGTCGAGCGGAATGACGTCGTCGTCGTAGCCGCTCAGGTAGTCCAAATCGATAATGGGTTCGTCGATGATTTCTACCTCGTTGGTTTCGACCAACGGCATGCCATCGTCACCCAGTGGAATCACGTCGTCGATCACTTCGAATTCCGCAACGATTTTGGCGTCTTTGATTTCTTGAACTTCTCGCGGTTGAGCCGCCATGGGGGGCGACGCCGGCGCGGGAACTTTGCCTGTGGGTGCAGGCGATCCATTCGCTGCGGCTGTTTGCGCTTTCTTTTCGATGCGAGCGTTGGGATGAAACAGAAACTCAACATCACCGATCGTGATTTTGTCACCCAGCGTCATCAGGGCTTCGCGATTGACACGTTCGCCATTCAGCCAAATCCCGTTCATGCTGCCAAGGTCGCGCAGGTAATAGCTGTTGTCCACCTGAACCAAACAGCAGTGTCGCCGTGAAATTTTTTGACTGGCGGTGATCACCACATCACAATCGGCGCTGCGTCCGACAAGAATCACGGCGCGATCGATCGCGATGACTCTGCCGCCGACGCCGACTTGATGAAGCACTGCAACCATATCCGAAGCCATCCAAATTCTAAGTGTCGATGCTGTCCAGCCGTGACGTCAACATCAGCGTGGCGACAACACCTAAACGAAGTACTGTTTGCTGTTTAGAAAACTTCAAATTGTGCCGGCCGTTCTCGGCAGAGCCAAGTGTAAAT
The DNA here is from genome assembly GCA_041688835.1 of Fuerstiella sp. Taxonomy (GTDB): domain Bacteria; phylum Planctomycetota; class Planctomycetia; order Planctomycetales; family Planctomycetaceae; genus Fuerstiella. The sequence continues at coordinate 60,990 of JBDNHJ010000144.1, read as the reverse complement.
GGCGGTGAGTCTGACGTATTTGATCGGAATCGAAGTGGATGTCAGACCATAAACACAGCAAAGTTGCGGCAATCTGTTCACAGATGCCTCAAAAAACAGACTCAGAAAGCTCATAATGCGTAGCGATCCGACCGCACCACCTTTGATGAACGTTTCAATCCTATGAATCTTTTCGCCGCCGAAGAAGAAGGCAATCGCGAAAAAGCTCGTCCCTTAGCCGCTCGCATGCGACCGCGAACCCTAGACGAATTTGTCGGACAGCGACATATTCTAGGGGAAGGAAAGCTGCTCCGACGCATGCTGGACGCCGATCGGATCGGTTCCGTGATCTTTTACGGTCCTCCCGGCATCGGTAAGTCATCACTTGCCGAACTGATTGCCAAACACACGCAGCGGCGTTTTCGACGTCTGAATGCGACCGGTGCGGGAGTCAAAGACGTTCGCGAATTACTAGCCGAAGCCGAAAAATACTTGACCGCACACGGTCGACAAACGGTGGTCTTCATTGATGAGCTACACCGTTTTAGTCGCAGCCAGCAGGATATTCTACTGCCGGACGTAGAAGCCGGCACGATCTCACTCATCGGCGCGACAACCGCCAATCCCTTCTTTTCACTGGTCGCGCCGCTGATCAGTCGCAGCCAGATTTTCGAGTTCCAAGAACTTGACCAAGACGATCTGCTGCAGTTGCTGAATTCGGCCTTGCAGGACGTCGATCGTGGTTTGGGAAAATATCACGTCACGGCTGATGACGACGCTCTGCAAATGATTGCGACCTTGTCTGACGGAGACGCGCGGCGTTCGCTAACGGCGTTGGAAATCGCTGCACTGTCTGTGGCTTCCACCACAAAACATGTGGACCGAACAGTCGCTCAAGAATCGCTGCAGAAGCGCGTGATTCGCTTCGATCCCAACGGCGACGATCACTATGACGTTGCCAGTGCTTTTATCAAAAGTATTCGAGGAAGTGATCCTGACGCGGCCTTGTATTGGTTGGCTCGAATGCTGGAGTCCGGCGAAGATCCGCGCTTTATTGCCAGGCGTCTGGTGATTTCTGCGTCGGAAGATGTCGGCAATGCGGACCCTCAAGGGCTACTCATCGCGACGGCCGCATTTCAGGCCACGGAAACAATCGGCATGCCCGAATGCCGCATCAATCTGGCTCAGGCAACCACGTACCTCGCGTGTGCTCCGAAATCGAACGCATCCTATCTGGCAATTGATGCGGCCTTGAACGATGTTCGAACACAAAGCGTGCTGCCGGTGCCCATGCATCTGCGAGACGGACACTACAAAGGTTCGGATCGGCTGGGGCACGGTGTCGGCTATCAGTATGCACATGATTCACAAGATGGTTTTGTGCAACAGGATTATCTCGGCGTCAACAAACACTATTACGAACCCGTGCCTCGGGGTCATGAAATCCAGTTTCGAGCATGGGTCGACAAGCTGCGAAGTTTGCAGTCCGACGATCAGACTCAGTAGCGGCTGGCAAGAAACAAAATCAATCAATGGATTGTGATTCGCGCACACCATGCGGCGATCGGAACGTCATTCACCACATCAAACAACGCCGCGTCGACGCCGGCTTCCAGCAGAGTTGGCAATAGCTCTGTGTGACGCTCACGACAAACCGCAAGCACAGGCGGGCGCAGGGGAAGTCTGGAAAGTCGGCCCAGCAACGACAAGCAGTCCCGTTCCAGCCCGTCGATCAACAGGATGATTCCGACGGTCGATTCCTGATCACAAAACAGAAACACGTCGCGTGCGGTGTCACACGTTTCGAATTCCGGTGGTCGTCCGCTGAACAACGGTTCGGCAAGGAGTAGCAGGCTGGTTTGCGTTGCGACGGGTGCTGCCCAGCGCCGCGTTGGATCGAGCACGATAAATCGTGAGGTTGACCAATCGGGCAAATAGTCTTCGGCCTGGGGAAGTTGTGAGTTGTTGGACGCCAATTGGGGGATTTCAAGCGAGGGAAATTGACACGCACGTGTTGCCGATTATCACCCAATCGTCAATCTGTTTGAAGCGTCGTGGCGATCCGATGCGTCAACAACATTGGTTTTGATTCCTGTGCAAGGCTGCGTCACAACAGTGAGATTCTTTCTTTTGAGTCTCCGGTTTTGCGTCGCCAATGTCGAATTTCGCCAATCCATCCGTTTCGGGACTGTGGCATCAGCACGCTGAGCATACAATAGTGGCTCCTGCTGATCTCGTTGAGCATCGGCCAGCAACACATGAGTCTCCCGAAGAAAAGGCAATTCGACAGTTGAAGGAGGATTTCGCAAATCAAATGGCATGGCAGTCACATCATCGAATGAAACGTCGCCGTCGTCGCACGGCGTTGATTTTGTTTGTGTTGACGTTCATGAGCACCACTTTGGTTGGTGCCGACTATTGGCCGCTGGACATCGTCTACAGTTCGTTCAACGCAGATTCACACGCGAAGATGCTGGGTGAGCTGAATCGATATTGGCCTGGTGAAAACGGCCCTCTGACATTGTCGCAGCATTTCTGGCTCTCCGTGCAGCGTGGGTGTTTGTACAGCGTGCCGCTGATGCTGATTTTGTTCTGTCATGAAATGGGACATTTTTTGCAGGCGGTGCGTTATCGAGTGCCCGCTTCGTTGCCGTACTTTATTCCGCTTCCGCTGCCACCATTGGGAACGATGGGCGCTGTGATTATGCAGGGCCGCAGTGTGGCTGACCGCAAGATGATGTTTGATATTGCCGTTTCGGGACCGATCGCGGGGCTGATTGTGACCTTGCCGGTTCTGCTTTACGGAATCCAGACCTCAGGTTACGTTCCGGCCAGCTACGTCACGGGATTCGATTTCGGCCAATCACTGATTGTGCGGTGGATGATCGAAGCGTGCCATGGTCCAGCCCCCGCAGGCATGATCTTTTCGTGGAATGGCTTTGCGATGGCGGGCTGGGTCGGTGTCTTCATCACCGCGCTGAACCTGCTGCCGATTGGTCAACTGGATGGCGGCCACATCATGTACACGCTGATTGGTCGAAAGGCCCATTGGATCGCCTGGGGGCTGATTCTGTCGGCTGCCGCGGCGATGGTCTACTTTGGAGTTTATTCGTATGTGTTGCTCCTAATCTTGGTGACGCTGGTAGGCCCGCGGCATCCGCCGACCGCGAACGATTTGATGCCGCTCGGGTGGGGTCGGCATGTGCTCGGCTGGTTGACGCTTTCGTTTCTGCTGATCGGTTTTACATTTCAACCAATCGTGCTGGACTCGCCGCCGCCGCCCGCAGCGGATCGAACCGTGCAGCCTGATTTGGTGGCCGCGGAGATTGTTCGCAAGGAATTCGGCGAGCACGCGTAGTGCAAAAACGTGTCTCCACCGAGTGAAATCGGCGGGGGACGGTCGCAGGATGGCGGCCAACACTTTTCGTGGCCAGTTACTTATCGAAGATGTGTTCAGCCTGCATTTCATGTCCGCAGTAGAGGCACGTTCCGCGTCGAGAATTCACGGGCCTTCCGCATTCGTTGCAGTCGACCGCCACCGGCTTTAATCGACCGTCTGCGGTGCCATCTCGCAGATCCACTTCCTGCATGCGTTGTCGCAAGTCTTCATCTGTTAGATCCGTTTTTTCGCGGAGTAGCTCCCACATCGCCTGACACGTCAGCGCCATTGAGTCGATTCGCTCGACGAGCCGCCGCACGTCGAACTCGGTGGAAGTTGCTTTGGAAGCAGCCTTGTCGATTTCTCCGAATGACGGACCGTAAGGGAAGCTGTGATTCACGAGCGATTTCCTGTAGCAAGACTTGGATTGTGCTGTCATCCGCAGTGCTGACCAGCCGTTTCGGCAGTGGCCGACAGTGTTGAAAAACTGCTCTGGACGAAGGAAATGGATTGGGCATATTTTTGCTCCTGCGCAATTAAATCAACACCCAGCCGACGGCGGTAAGCAGCAACACAATCTACGCCAGCACGTCCTTCACAACTTCCCCGTGAACATCGGTCAGGCGGTAATGTCGCCCCTGAAATTTGTACGTCAGTTTTTCGTGATCAATTCCCAGCTGATGCAAAATCGTGGCGTGGACGTCATGAATGCTGACCGGGTTCTCAACGATGTTGTAGCTGTAGTCATCAGTCTTGCCGTAGCTCATGCCACCCTTGATGCCGCCGCCAGCCATCCAAAGACTAAAGCAGCGAGGATGATGGTCGCGACCGTAATTCTTCGCCGTCAGTTCTCCCTGACAATAAACCGTGCGGCCGAATTCACCGCCCCACACAATCAACGTGTCATCCAGCAGCCCGCGCTGTTTAAGATCAGTGATCAACGCGGCACTGGCTTGGTCGGTTTGCTGGCACCGACTTCTCATCTGAGCGGGCAAGCCTCCGTGAGCGTCCCAGCCACGGTGGAACAATTGCACAAAACGAACGCCGCGTTCTGACAACCTGCGCGCCATCAAAACGTTATAGGCATAGGTTCCGGGTTTCTTCGCATCTTCGCCATACAAATCGAACGTCGATTTCGGCTCATCAGAAACGTCGGTCAGTTCCGGCACGGAATTCTGCATACGATACGCCATTTCGTATTGCGCAATCCGCGTTTGAATTTCAGGATCCTGATATTCATCAAACCGCAGCTCGTTCAAACTTCGAATCGTATCCAACGACTGACGACGCAGTGCATCAGAAACTCCGTCCGGGTTTTTCAAATACAACACCGGATTTGCTCCAGCGCGAAACAAGACGCCCTGATGCTTTGACGGCAGAAACCCGGCCCCCCACAGTCGATCGTACAGCGGTTGCCCGCCGGTGCTGGATGTCATCGCCACAAAGGTCGGCAGGTTCTGATTCTCATTGCCCAAACCGTAACTCAACCACGCTCCGATACTGGGCCGACCGGCGATCTGAAATCCCGTCTGAAAAAACGTGATCGCCGGATCGTGATTGATAGCTTCGGTATGCACAGACTTGATGAAGCACACATCATTGGCCACGTCTTTCAAATGCGGCAGCAACTCGGTGTTCAACCACATATCACCATCACCGACCTGTTCGAAATCGAAAATCGACTTCGCCACAGGGAACGAACTTTGCCCAGCCGTCATCCCCGTCAGGCGTTGTCCGTTGAAAACAGACGTTGGAACTTCCTGTTGGTGGACCTGAGCCAGATGTGGCTTGTAATCGAACAAATCAATCTGCGGTGGCCCGCCAGACTGAAACAAATAAATCACCCGCTTGGCTCGCGCGGGAAACGTTGTTTCTGCCGCTGCTGCATCAATGTTCAGTAACGTCGCCAACGAAGCCATGCCGAGACCAACGGAAGCGGACCGATTGAAGAAGTGGCGGCGAGTGAGTTGAAGATGATCTGACATGCGGATTTTGAATCGTTGACTGAGGAACGTCTGTGTAGGAATCTACCAGACTTGTGTTAAATCAACTTCGACATCCGGAACACCGGCGAACAAAACGGATTCAGTACAACATTCAGCAGCGCCATATGTGTCCCCTTCCAATACAAAACTTCGCACTTCACTTTTCTTCGGATCAACAACCCAATATTCCGGTACGCCGTGAGTCTCATACAACGCTTTTTTGACACCTTCGTCACGTTTCGAAGTCGGTGGAGACAGGATTTCAATCACCAAATCGGGAGCCCCCTTGATCCTCGAATCGGTGATGATCTCGTTGCCCTTCAGGACCACAATGATGTCAGGCACCACCACATCGTGGTCTGTAAACTGCACGTCAATGGGAGCATCAATGACCTGTCCAAAACCGGTGAGTTCGATGGCAGAATACAGTTGAAATGGAATGTGACGTGAAAGCGCTTGGTGATAGGGCACCGGAGAAGGATTCCTCTCATGGACTCCGTCAATAATCTCATGTCGCTTTCCGTCTTCTGGATACTCACACAGATCTTCGTACGTCAGGCGGAACTTTCCAGCGGCTGGCTTATGGTGCGAAACAGACATCATTGCATCTTCTGTTGAAGTGAACTTTGTATTCTATCGTATTGTTTCAGCATGTGCCATAAAATCCGGTGCACAGCTTGTTGCCTGCACCTAACGAACGTCTCTAGCAGCGGCTGCAGAAGTGACAGGCTCATTCCTTGGTCACAACTTCATCCAAATTCAGCAGCACATTGCACAACATCGTCCTCGCGGCCAATTCCACCGCATCACTTTCGTCGGGTAGCTTCGATTCGCCCACCGACAGCAGCGCCTTGGCCTGCGTCGGGTCGGCGGAAAATTCTTCGCGATACGTCTGTAATGCCGCGGATAAAGCGAGCCGTTCGTCCTGACGTGGTTCGCGGGCCGTGACAGAACGAAACGCAAAACTAATGCGACTGGCATCATCGCCGCCTGCCAAGGTCATCCGCACGGCGAGTTGCCTCGCCGCTTCCACAAACGTGGGATCATTCAACAACGTCAGCGCCTGTAGCGGAGTGTTGGTTCGCTTTTGACGCACGGCACAATTTTCACGATCCGCCGCATCCAGAATCGCTAGGCTCGGCGGAGCAACCGTGCGTTTCCAGATCGTGTACAGACCTCGGCGATAGAGATCCTTGCCCTTGGACGGCTGGTATTTCGTATTCGACATTTCAACCCACAGCTTTGCTGGCTGATACGGACTGACAGAAGGCCCGCCAATCTCCGGTGTCATCAATCCGGAAACAAACAGCGCCTGATCACGCAGCTGTCGCGCCGACAACCGAATTCGAGGACCACGCCACAGCAGTCGGTTTTCTGGATCGACGGTGGCGGCATCACGTGACGTATGACGGCTGCTTTGGCGGTACGTGGCACTCAGCACAATTCGCTTCTGCATGGCCTTCATGTCCCAGCCGGATTCCACAAATTCCACCGCCAGCCAATCCAACAATTGCGGATGACTGGGCAACTCGCCCTGCATACCAAAGTCCGCCGACGTCTTCACCAGTCCCGTGCCAAAATACTGCTGCCAAAAACGATTCACGATCACGCGAGCCGTCAGCGGATGCGATCCGCTCACCAGCCACTTCGCCAAGTTATGACGGCTCCCCGCGTTGCCTTGGGGTAGCTGCGGAAAAACGGCGGGAACATCCGACGCAACAACGTCACCATGAGCGTTGTAAACGCCTCGCAGCCGAATCGGTGTCGCGGACGGAGCAGGGCGTTCTTCCATCACCATTGATGTCGGAATCGAATCCACAAGCTTTGTGCGTTTGAGTCGCAAGGACAGCAGGTTCCTGTGAACTGCGGCGGCCTTGGCCAAAGAAGGATTCGCATCCCCCGACAGCTTGCGATGACCAACGGCTTCCGAAACCCAAGCGTTCACTTTCTGCTGCATCCGTACCGTGACATCGGCAGAACTCAACTTCAAAATTTCGTCGACTGGTAATCGTTCTGCCAGCACATCGATTTCATCGGCGAACAGCGTGCGGTCGTAAAACCTCAAATCATCCACCTGTCCTGCAAACAGTTCACCATGCACACCGCCGCCAATCCGCAGCACGGCCGATGCCTTGGTACCGCCCGTGTTGCTATTCGTGTTGTGCAGAATCCTCGTCGCCGCCAACGTCCCGTTCAACCAAACCTCTTGGCCTTTGGCTCGCTGACTGCCGTCATTCGTCAGCGTCACATGCACCCACTCGTCTGCCTTCAGCGTTTCCGTGGTCTCAACCGCACCCACGCCAGCCATCCAGCGCGTGATGATGTAGAACTGCAAGTGGCCATCGCGGACTTCCACAGAAAATCCGGGACGCAGCCCATTCGCGGATTGTCGCGATAGAATCACCCCGGACTCCAACGCGGCCGGCTGCAACCAAAAACTGATTGATGATCGCGTCTGACAGGCCACGTCCCCGACTTTTCCCAACGCCAAAATTCCATTGCCGCCCACAGTGGCCGAATTCCCGTGCAGACCTTCTCGAAGAACGGGAGCCCCTTTTTCGATGGTCACACCCTCCGCTTGCATGTCTTCGAATTGAAAGTGATGCTTCAGCCCGCTCCTGATCAGCACCGTTTTGTCGGGATCGAAGTCGGCGATGTCCACGTCGCGCAGATACTGTGACGCCCCGGCTTCGAACGCTGCCTGTTTGGCTTGTTCTAAGCGGTCGCCAACGTCGCGAATTTCCTGATCGAGCTCATCAAGCTGTTTCTGCTGTGCGTCCGTCGGAGCCACCAACCAAGGTTCGCTGTTGCCAAACTTGATCGCGCGACCGGATTCCGTGATGTTGTCGAAGAACGAAATCAACTGGTAATACTCACGCTGCTGGATCGGATCGTATTTATGATCGTGGCAGCGTGCACAGCCAACCGTGAGCCCCATCCACACCGTGCTGGTTGTGTCGACTCGATCCACCGCGTTTTCCAGCAGAAATTCTTCCAGCACCAGACCCGCTTCTGAGTTATACCGATGATTGCGATTGAAGCCGGTCGCAATCTTCTGCGACAACGTCGCATTCGGCAGCAGATCCCCGGCCAGTTGTTCGATCGTAAACTGGTCGAACGGCATGTTGCTGTTGAAGGCGTCGATCACCCAGTCGCGGTAACGAAACATGGTTCGCGGGCCGTCGTTCTGATAGCCGTCTGTATCCGCATATCGCGCTGCATCCAGCCACTCGGTCGCCATGTGTTCGCCGTAGTGCTTCGACCTCAACAATCGATCCACGACCGTTTCGAAAGCCGCAGCGCTGTCATCTGCCAGAAACGCATCAACTTCCGCCAGCGTTGGCGGAAGGCCAGTCAGGTCGAATGACACGCGACGCAGCCAAGTTGTTCTTTCCGTCTCAGCGGAAGGTGTCATTCCCGCAGCGTCCAGTTTCCGCAGCACAAAGTGATCGATGGCATTTTTCGGCCATGCCACATCACTCACTTCAGGCAGCGGTGCTTGCTGGGGAGCGATAAACGACCAGTGTCCTTCCCACTTCGCTCCCTGTTCGATCCATTTCAGTAACGTTTGCTGTTCATCGTCACTGAGCGACCGACCGGAATCGTGCGGCGGCATCATTTCGTCGGCATCGTGTGACAGAATACGTTTCGCGAGCTCGCTGTTCTGGACATCGCCTGCTTTGATCACGTGATAGCCATCACGCTCTGCGGTCGCAGACTGTTCCTGATCCAACCGCAAGTCCGCTGCCCGAGTCGCCGAATCGGGCCCATGACAATGAAAACATTTGTCCGACAGAATGGGCCGCACGTCACGGTTGAAGGTGACGGCATCCTCTGCCGCCAGTGTAGCGGTGCAGCAGAACCACAGGATCGTGAGGCGAAAAATCATGAGACGGACTTTGGTGCAATGGATCAGACTTAAAGTATCCAACCAAGTATAGCCGAAGTCGACAACATGAAGCGACCAATCCCTCTTGCCAAACTTTGTGCCCCTCGGCCGCTTCTCGGCGGCCACTCGGCCTTTCAGGCCGTTGAATCGCAGCATCGCAACACCATCTCTCAACCGAGCAAAATCTCTCCGCCCGATACGACATCTCCGCCACCAACACCACATTCACCAACCTCGGCGGCTCCGGGCCACCAACCTCAATCAATCACCCCACGCCATCGCCCGTCGGGACTCCCGACAAAGTCTGTGAAGGCCCACATGGTCCATTGAAAATGCTGATTGCGTTCTCGACCGTAATTGAAGAAGCCGTGACCGACGCCGGGGTACTCGATGAATTCGCAGCGATTGCCGGCGGTCTGCATGCGTTCCTGAAACTCGCGAATTTGTTTTGGCGAAATGAGTGCGTCTTCGCTGCCGCTGAGGATCAGCGTCGGTGGCAAGCCGGGCTTCACTTGATGAGCGGGTGAAAAGCTCCGGGGATCGATACCGGCGGCTTCGCATTTCTTGCGACCGCCCGCCCAACCGTCGACGATATCGATGACGGGATTTAGCAGAACCAACCCTTTCGGCGGATGTTCAACAATGGGATCATCCGGCAAGGCGATCGTGTACAGCGCCAACGACAGATGACCGCCCGCTGATCCGCCGGACACAACAATGCGATCGACGTCGATGTTGTGATCCTTGCCGTGTTCAATCACCCAGCGATAGGCTCTGCGAACATCTCGCAACGTGTCGTGCGGCGTGAGTTCTGCCGTGGGCGCGCGAAAGTGAATGTTGACAACCGTAAATCCGCGGCGCTGCATATAGGCCGCTTGAGCCGCCAACAATCGCGGATGACCGCCCCAGCTTCCGCCGTGAATGAAAAAGATACAGGGGCGAAGTTCGTCCGGCGCAGCATCCAGCGGCGTAAAGATCCGCAGACGTTGTTCGGCAATGTCCGGATCGCCGTACGAAAACTCTTCACCGGTTGCCAAGATCTCGTCACAGATCTTATCAGACGCCTTGCGGTCATCCGGGAAGTGCGACAGATCAGCTTCTGGCTTTCCATACGCATTCACCAGAGGCGGTTCGTCGCCGTCGCCCAGCTTGCGGTCGATGATCGCTTTCAGCTGTTCCGCCGCTGCAGAATCTGCGGCCGTCATCTTCAACGGGTCGACCGCGATTTCTTCCAGCGGTTGATCGGTCAGTCGATACAGCCGACCGCTGCGGAACAGCTTGTAGTTCTTGTTCACCGCAAACACGCTCCGACGAAAGCGTTCTTTGTCCCACCCCGGTCGAGGGTCGTACCAAAAGAAAGCCGCTTCGCGTTGCGTCCCCGGTTGACCGAACAACTGCGGCGCAAAGCTGACACCATCGGTCACAACGGCTGAGTCCGGTTTGCCCTGCGTGAGTTCCAGCAACGTCGGGACGAAGTCGGACGCGTCGACAATATCGTCACACGTTCCCGGCGAAATATGGCCGGGCCAGTGAGCGATCAGCGGAACGTGAATCGCCGTTTGAGTCGTCATCGCCTTTCCACCGGCGATCGATCGGCCATCCGTCACGCCGGACCGCACCTGCTGATGAAAACCATTGTCTGCGTAGAACAGTACCAGCGTGTTATCGCGAAGGTTCTTGTCGACCAACTTCTTCAGCAAGCGACCGACAGTGAAGTCCATGTATTCCACCATGTCTGTGATGTAACGCACGTCCTGTTCGGGAACGTTGGCCGGATCCCAGTCGTCAGACTGCGGCGTCGGTTCCCACGGATGATGAGGCAACGCCATCGGGTAGTAGACGAACGTCGGGTCAGTTCGATTCCGATCGAAGAAGCTTACGATCTTATCAACCCAGATATCTTCGTCGTACTTGCCGGTGTACTCTTTGACTTCACCTTCTGAACCGGCCACACCTTCCAGCATGCGAGGATTCGCGAACCGCGATCCTTTGTCTTCCGTATGCAACGCATGAAACAACGCGTACTCATCAAAGCCCGCGTCTTTGGCGTGCATGCCAGTGCCGCGGCGTTCTGCAGAATTTGGCAGGTCGGGCGGGTCATAAGACTGCAACTGCCACTTGCCGAAGATCCCCGTCTTGTATCCTGCCGATTGAATGTGATGCCCGAACGTCTTTTCGTTAGGATCGAGTGTGCCGAAGTATTTCCAGTTTCGGTGGTTGTACTTGCCCGTCATGATCTGCACGCGAGTCGGCGTACACAGTGGCTGAGCGTAAGCGTTCGTGAATCGCAAACCTTCCGCCGCCAGCTGGTCCAGATTCGGCGTCGCGTACGACGTCCCGCCGTAGCAGCCCAGTCCTTCGATGCCAATGTCATCCGCCATGATCAACAGAATGTTGGGCCGGTCGACGGCCAACGCGGGGAGCCCAGTCATCAGCATGACAACGCAAGCGACAACAAAGATTGGGCCATGTTTCATCTGAAAACTCGCTACGTGGAAATCGGACTGTCTCAGAACACCGCGTTCCCAAACTCCAGCTTGGGAACGCCTACCCCAGAACACCTCGTTCCCAAACTCCAGTTTGGGAACGCATATCCCAGAAGCTCCAGCTTCGAGCCCCCCCCGCAGCATGGAACTCCGCAACAGTGCGCCCCACAATACAACAACCACATCAATCGTCAACAAACGCCGTACCAAGCCCCAGCCAATGACACGAACTCGCTACAAGATTTACGAAACTGAGTATCCGTACTTCATCACCAGCACGATCAATAGTTGGCTACCGGTCTTCACTCGCCAAGAAGCGGCGGACATCATCTTTGACTCTTGGCGGCATCTGCAACGGGAACGCGAACTCAAGCTTTTCGCCTACGTCATCTTGGAAAACCACTTGCACATGATCGTGTCAGCACCAGAACTTCCGAAAGTCATGCAGAACTTCAAATCGTGGACGGCTCGCCAGCTGATCGATCTTCTGAAACAACGCGGCGCTGCGACCCTACTGCGGCAACTCAAGGCGACAATGCTGAACCACAAAATGCAGAGTGAATATCAGATATGGCAGGAAGGCGGGAAACCGAAACAAATGCAAAATGACGACATGATGTGGCAAAAGATCGAATACACGCACAACAACCCACTGAATCGCGGCTTCGTGGATGATCCCCTGCACTGGCGTTGGTCGAGTGCCCGCAACTACGCCAGCCAGCCGGGACTGATTGAAGTGGAAACCAACTGGCGGTGACAAGGGAAGAGGGAAGAGGGAAGACTCGTCATCCCGCCCACCTCGTTCCCAAACTCCAGTTTGGGAACGCCTATCCCAGAAGCTCCAGCTTCGAGGCGCCCCGCTAAACCGCAGCCGAGACGCTCTCCAACAAACGACTGACACCGCCGCGACGACCAGCGCGTGCAAAGTAGAGCTTTGCGGATAGCCGTTCCCAAGCAGGAGCTTGGGAACGAGCGGCAAAAATCGAGCGTGCATCTTGGGAAACCAAAGACGCTCGTCCTTGGAATACTTCCCCGTCTCCAAGGCTGCCCGAAACTTCTCGAAATCCGTAGCCACACTCCACAACAAAAACAATCCAAACAACAATGGAGCTCACTAAAATTGCTTCGATAACCAAGTCACACCAAGCCCCTTGCGAATGGAACTAAAATATGAGAGCCTCAACTCACGGAGGTAAGAACCCCGTTAGATATATTCTCACACCCACCCAACGGCGGGTGAACTATCAATCGTTCTCCGGCTACGGCAATCTCATGGCAGCGGCAGCCTACATCCCACTTGAAGAAGGACGCATCCTTTGATGAACAATTTGGTCTTATTGGCGCAATGGGGTGCAGACAGCCCGGTCAACGAATGGCTCAACGAAAACCCACTCGTTCTCGGACTCCTCGCCCTGCTGATAGGCGCCGCGCTTGCTGGCTCGGGTGTCTATGAAATGCGCAAGGGGCTATCACATGACAGATATGGGAACGAGATCAAGGGTGGCCTTGGCAAAATGACATCAATTCTACGAGTAGCATTGGGGGCAGCGGCCTGTGCGTTTGGCGTTTACAAAATGATCGCCGGATAACCATTGAGAGTTTGACTTCGCGTCGTCGGTAGAGTTGCGGTGGATTGTGGAGAACGCGTTGTTGGTCGGTTGATGTTGTCGGCACCTTTGTCGAGCCGAACCTCAAACTCGCTGTTCAAGGAGCCCGGCTGACGCTCAAACGGGTTCCTTTTTGTTTTGCTGGAGCCGCTTTTTCGGACACCGCGCAGCGTTCAGGAACTCGGAGCTTGTGGTGGGTTTCGAGTGACCGGATCGATCGACGGAGTTTCGTGACTAACAAACGTCTCACCCGGAATACAGCGTCGTAGGGCAGGCTGCCGCTTGGCAACCACCCGGCGGTGTCGAGTCGCGGTGCCGATCCTATACCGCGTGCGGTGACGCATGAGGCGTCAATTGTTTCACCCGTGGTCGCAGACCAGGCTGGAAAACCTAGTCTGCGACTACGGGTTGAACATCAAGAATGTCTCAGCTTGCCCCGCGTGCAGGATCGTTGTTTAACGAGGGCTGCGAACGTTGTCGAGATGATGGCAGGCGGGAGTCTGCCCTACATTGACTGACGTCGCAATGATCAGCATTCGCTGACGTCACAGTCGGATCGCCATTTGATCTCAACCCTGCGCTCGCTTCGCCTGACGGCGAAAGTGCCGGCGAGCCGATGGCACCTACTTCACCACTTCCACCTCGTTCCCAAACTCCAGTTTGGCAACGCCTATACCAGAAGCTCCCGCTTCGAGGCGGCCCGCTACGCCGCAGCTGAGACGCTCCCCACAAACAACTCACACCGCAGCGACGACCAGCGCGTGCAAAGCAGAGCTTTGCGGATACGCGTTCCCAAGCAGGAGCTTGGGAACGAGGAGCTTGGGAACGAGGGATGAACGGCATTAGATTAGTCATCGATCGTGAAGTCATCGACTTCGTCCATCATGTCTTCGTCCTCGTCGTCGAACTCGTCCTCATCATCTTCCGGGCGCAGCCAGATATCCGCCTTGATAGGTTTCGCCACCTGTCCGAGCAGCTCAAACTTCTGTTCACGCCCGGAGTCTTCTAGGACTCTGCGGAAGACTTCCTTGCCTGAGACTCCGCTTTCAATCAAGCCTGTGGCTTTGACAAGCGCCTCATTGATGCGACGTGACTCAGGATCATCGTCGTCGTCGAAATCATCGTCATCATCATCATCCGGACTCCAGCCATAGATCGACTCCACAAGTGCCGCTGGCGACATACGATCGTGAATCGCGACAACACGATCCTCCTGCCGAAACACTTCCTCCTTGGAAAGATTCTGTTCCTTACTGTACTGCTTGACGGCCATTTCGCTGAGAAACCGACTGATCGCTGTCGTCCATGCGTCACGGACCTTGTCGACCATCTCATCGGTGACATCTTCGACCTGTTCGTACTCGGCCATCGTTCGAATTTCTTCGACCGTGGGGCCACCGCGTTGGATTTGCCAATTCATACACACGGCATACTTCGCTTCGATATGTCGAGCGAATTTTTCGTCCGCAACGCTGGCGATATTCTCCGTAGGCGCTTTCGATTGAAAAGCACGCACTACGTCTGCGATCGCACCGTCAGCAAACCATTCTGTCGTTTGGCCGGGGTGCATCGCCAGTCCCGGGTTCCCGACCGTACAGAACGTCCACGCAGTTTCGTCCGCGTAACAACGATACACGTCCGCCCAGACTCGACCTGTCGAATGCTGATAGACCACGATCCATGTGTCCGGCTGACGTTGTACGAACAGCTTGATCTTCAGCATCATTTCGTCTTCAGCGAACGTGCCAACCAAGTCGAAGTCGAGATCTTCAACGTCTTCACATAGCTCAACAAACGCATCTTTGCCTGCGTCTTCATCGGCTTCGTCGCTAGCATCAATCGCTCTGAGGTTCATTCGGAAGGGCGGCACCGTGGAACCTCCCAACGCCGCCAGTTGCTCCACGAACGTGGTTAGGATCTTTCCAAATTTCCACTTCACGAAAAACCATCCGAGGACCAGCAGCAGGATGATGGACACCACGAAGCCACCAATAATCTTCAGAAATAGCCCCATCGCCGAATCACCCATAAACCTCAGGAAACGCCCAGAAACATTAGATGGCCGTAGTCTGAGCAATTATCCAGAGGATTCAATTGCGTGGGAAAAAAAAATGAACGCTACCGAAGAAGGGCAAAAACGTGCTGACAGTTGTCGTCGACCAGAAGTCCGTCATACTGAGGGAATCGAATCCTGATTTTCCGTGGAGACCACTTGTGACCAGATTCCTAACTTTTTGCGTTGTGGCTTTGCTGCTGGTCAACGCAACCGATACAGCGATGGCTGCTGCCAAACGGCCCAACATTCTGTTTATCATCGTCGATGATCAATCGCCGTTCGATCTGAAGACGTACAATCCGGATTCCATTTGCGACACGCCCAACATCGATCGCTTGGCAGCGGAAGGCATGACGCTGGATGGGGCTTATCACATGGGGTCATTTAGCGGAGCCGTCTGCACGCCGTCTCGACACATGGTGATGACGGGCCGCACGCTGTGGCATTTGCCGATTGGTCCCGGAGCGAAAACCTGCCCGCCGAAGTACGAGCAATATTCAATGGCAGCCGTCTTCAACAACGCCGGCTACGACACCATGAGGACGTGCAAAAAAGGCAACAGCTACGGCGCAGCTAACGGGCAGTTCACCGTTGTTAAAGATGCCACCAAACGCGGCGGCACAGAAGAATCAGGAAGTGCGTGGCACGGCAAGCAGGTTCTGGAGTACCTCGGCGAACGCGAAGCTGCCAAGGACGAAGATCCCTTCCTGATCTACTTCGGTTTCTCACACCCGCACGACACCCGCGATGGCACGCCGGAACTGCTGGCGAAATACGGGGCCACAAATCACACGGACAAGAACAGTCTTCCTGCGGCGAACCCCAAGCAACCAGCTCTGCCGATCAATCACTTAGAACAGCATCCCTTTCATCATGGCCATCCGGGATTGCGAGACGAAGTTGCTGTGAGCGGCGTTTGGGAAAAGCGAGACGAACAGACGATTCGTAACGAACTGGGTCGCGAATTCGCCTGCAACGAAAACATCGACATCCAGATCGGCAAGGTGCTGAACAAGCTGCAGCAGATGGGGGAACTCGACAACACTTACATCGTTTACACGGCCGACCACGGCATGGCAATTGGTCGACACGGTCTGCAGGGCAAACAGAATCTGTATCAGCACACGTGGCGCGTCCCGTGTATTGTAAAAGGTCCGGGCATTAAGTCGGGCACTCGTTCCGTCGGCAACACCTATCTGCTGGATTCACTGGCCACCATCTGCGACCTTGCCGGAGTCACGCCACCCGAACATCAAGAAGGCACCAGTTACAAGCCAGTGCTGATGGGACAGGCAGACACGGTTCGTGACACTCTGTTCGGAGTCTACAACGGCGGCACCAAGCCTGGCATGCGATGTGTGAAGCACGGCGATTGGAAACTCATCAAATACGATGTGATGGACAGCGCCGTTCGAGAAACTCAGCTATTCAACTTGGCTCAGAACCCGGACGAATTCATTGCGGAACACAACAAGGCCGATGCGCAGCTGACCGATCTGGCGGAGTCACCTGCACACGCAGAAAAACTGGCGGAAATGGAAGCTCTGCTGCTGGCTGAAATGCGTCGCCTAGACGATCCGTACCGGTTGTGGAGCCAACCCGATGACGGACTCCGGAGGGCTTGCGCCCTTCCGCTCCCTTTCGTTTGGCCGCTCTATTTGCGATTACGAGCTTATGCCAGCGTTAAAGTGTGGCGAAACAGGGCCGCTGATTGGACATTCGAAAGCGTCCTGGCTAAGAGATGGTTCTGAAAATAACATTGCGGCGAAACGGAGACTGAATCGTTCCGCCTGACCTTTAAGATCCCGGAGTGCAGTTAGATATGTCGGAAAACAAGAACATCGAAAGTGTGCTGAACGAGACCCGCAGTTTTCCGCCACCAGCGACGTTTGTTGCCGATGCCAACATCAACAGCGAAGAGCAGTATCAGGAAATGTGGAATCGGGCCAAGGATGATCCGGCCGGATTTTGGGGCGACATGGCCACCAACCTCAGCTGGTTCAAAAAGTGGGATACCGTCATGGACGGTGAAATGCCCAACACGCGCTGGTTTACCGGCGGCAAGATCAACGTCAGTCATAATTGCATCGACCGGCACTTAGAATCAGAACGCCGCAACAAAGCGGCCATTATCTGGGAAGGTGAACCTGGCGACACGCGAGTTCTGCGGTACCAAGATCTGCATCGCGAAGTCTGCAAGTTTGCCAACGTGCTAAAAAACTTGGGCGTCGAAAGCGGCGATCGTGTCACGCTGTATATGCCCATGATTCCGGAGCTCACAATCGCCATGCTGGCGTGTACCAGAATCGGAGCCATTCATTCCATCATCTTCGGCGGCTTCAGTGCCGAAGCTGTCGCGGATCGCAACAACGACGCGGAAGCGAAGATTGTCATCACTTCCGATGGTGGCTGGCGACGCGGTAAAGAAATTCCACTGAAGGTGGCTGTCGACGCGAGTCTGGACAAATCTCCATCGGTCGAAAAAGTGGTGGTTGTCCGCCGCACTGGCGGTGACGTCGATATGGTGCCGGATCGAGATTTCTGGTGGCACGACCTGATGCAGGATGCTTCCGCCGATTGCGAAGCCACGCCGCTGGACAGCGAACACCCGCTGTTTATCCTGTACACATCCGGCAGCACGGGCAAACCCAAAGGTGTCCTGCACACCACTGCGGGTTACCTGTTGGGAACCACGATGACATCAAAGTGGGTCTTTGATCTCAAAGAAGACGATACCTATTGGTGTACGGCCGATATCGGCTGGATCACAGGCCACAGTTACATCTGCTACGGACCACTGTCGAACGGTGCGACGGTTGTGATGTACGAAGGCGCTCCGAACTGGCCGGATGAAGGTCGCTTTTGGGAGATCGTCGAAAAATACCAAGTCAGTATTTTCTACACGGCTCCGACCGCCATTCGCGCGTTCATCAAGTGGGGCAACGAATGGCCCGAAAAGCATGACCTGTCCAGCCTGCGATTGCTGGGCACGGTTGGCGAACCGATCAATCCAGAAGCATGGATGTGGTATCACGAAGTGATTGGCCAAGAACGCTGCCCGATCGTCGATACTTGGTGGCAAACAGAAACCGGCGGCATCATGATCAGTCCGCTGCCCGGCGTCACATCCACCAAACCCGGCAGCTGCGCGCGGCCGCTGCCGGGCGTCGTCCCCGACATCGTTTCGGAAACCGGAGAAAGTCTAGACGCGAATCAGGGTGGCTTGCTGGTCATGACGCAACCGTGGCCGCATATGCTGCGCAGTCTGTACGGTGACCACGATCGATTTATCGCCACCTACTTTTCAACCATCGACGACTGTTACTTCGCCGGCGATGGTGCTCGACGCGACACCGATGGCTTTGTGTGGGTGATGGGGCGGGTCGACGACGTCATCAACGTCAGTGGCCACCGACTCAGCACAATGGAAGTCGAAAGCGCACTGGTCGCTCATGCCAAAGTCGCAGAAGCTGCTGTGGTTGGGTTCCCTCACGAAATCAAGGGCGAAGGAATTTGCTGTTTCGTGACACTCAAGGACGACGACGGCACCGAGGAACTGAAAGCGGAACTCACTAAACACGTTCTTGCTCAAATCGGAGCACTCGCGACACCGGATCAGATTCGCTTCGGAGCATCATTGCCGAAAACACGCAGCGGCAAGATCATGCGGCGTTTGCTGCGAGACATCGCGGCCGGACGCGAATCGACCTCAGACACCAGCACCTTGGAAGACTACACGGTGCTGGCAAAACTGCGATCCGAGGACGAATAGCTTCTCATCAGTCAATCCGCTCCTTTCGCGGATTCGCGGATTTCAAATGTGGCTTCATCAACGATCTCATTGCGGCGTACTCGGACTTGGACGATGCACTTCCCCGGATATTTGGGTGTGTCCATCACGCAATCGAATGAATACCTTCCGTTCCCTTGTTTGACCAGATTGATAGATTCCCGACCGATCATCGTAAGACGGCCGTGTTCACGAATGTGAAAGGCCTGAAGTGAGAGCTTCTCCGTGATAGGAGTTTTCGACAAGACGTTTCCGCGTACATTGTAGGGAGACCCAACTTCGATTTCGGAGTCCCCGTCGGAATCGGCGTGCGAAGATTGCGCCTTCAGTCCGTAGAAAATTGCGTTGTCCCCAATTTCGATGCCCGGACCGTTCATGGTTTGGGGTGTCGAACTACGATTGCACCCGACGGCTAACAGGCAAGCGAAAAGAACGCGGCGAAAAATCTGCGTGTGTGTCATTTGCATTTGACGATCTTCAGTCTAAATCTCAAAACGGTGCAACGAAATCAACATCGACGTCATCTTTGAAGAGGCTCACTCCTTTGTAGAGTTGGACTTTGCCGTTCAGGGTAATTATTGAATTGGTCCAGCCTCCGGGGCCTGGTTCCGCTTCAATGTCCCAGCCGCCCTCGATGCTTTCCGTCTGACCGATTCCGGAGAACTTCGTCGCCCCACCGACTTTGACCTTTACCGTAAACTGGCTGCCCACTTACCCGCAGCCGCCAGCATAGATTGTTTCCTCTGGGTAGAATAGCGTGTCTTCCCCAGGCGAATCAATCTGCCAAATAGCGTAGACATTTTGAGCCATTCCATAAGTGACGATAATGCATAGCGTTGTAGGAAGGAGTCGACCGAATTTCTGGGTTCTCATTTCATTATCCAAGCGAAAGGTGTCGAACATAGAATTAGCTGACGTCACCGAAGGAAACAGTAATCTAATACTGTCCAACGGCGTCACCAGAACGTCGCGTGCCGAGCGAGCGCCACGTACTTACGTCCACGACATCGGCAATGAATCGGGTCGATCCATCTGCGAGGCAGACGAGGACGCCGCCCGGATGCATGCTTGCCGCCGGATATGAGCCAATGAAGACAAGACCTCCGTTTGAACATGCACGACTGTTTGGCGGTGCCATGTGGTTGTACAGAGTTGCGGGGTAGTTTCCATCGATCCACGGCCGACCTCGCCCGAACGTATCACCGAGATGCTGAGACGTATCCAACGATTCACAGCTGACCAAAAACTTCCCAACTGCGTCTGGGTCTACTTCTCGCGGAGCCGCCCATACGGCACGGCGTGGATTTTGCGTTTCGTCACCAACGAGGACCTCGGAGAATGCCACCGTGTTTGAAAGTCCGTCGGTGACATCGCGCGCCGATACAGGCCCTCCACCGTTGACGGAATCAACGACCAGCAGGCTGAAAACCCCTTCTACCTGTCCAGTCACATGTAGCCCCGCGCCGTTGTTGGCGACGAAGTTGGTCATTCCAACCCCAGATCGAAATGCCCCATCGGATGGACACCGTAGCATCGGCAGCTGTGCCGATGTCGCCTCAGCATTCACGCCAACATACGGATCCTCTTCAAACGAGATTTTCTGATACAACGCCGCTTGGTCGATGAAAGGTAAAATCGCAGCGAACGCAGAAAAACTGTTCGTGTTGCCGGGTGGAAATATTTGGTGCAGATCGTGATAGGAATGCATGGCCACTCCGAGCTGTCGGAGATTGGCGGCGCATTGAGTGCGCCGTGCCGCTTCGCGAGCCGTCTGCACAGCAGGGACCAGCAACCCGATCAAAACGGCGATCACTGCGAACGTGACAAGTAGTTCCACGAGAGTAAAGCCATGTCGTCTATCGACCGCGACTTGTCCCGTTCGGTCAGGTTGCAATGTGGAGGCCATGATAATAAAGCTCCCGCTACTGATATCCCTAGTCTGTAGGTAGTCTAATGAGCTCGCAAAGTCGGTCAAGCAGATTCTTGAGAATAGCTGGTTTTAAGTATTGGATGTCGAGCGAGAATCGACGGCTGACACAAGCACGCTGGAGGACGAGGCCGTCTTGCCAAAGCTGCGACCTGAGGATGAATAGCGTGTCTGAAAGCTGAGTGAACCGCCAGTGTCGCAGTTGCGTAGGCCGGCAACAAGCAAATCGCACGCCTGTTGATGTGCTCCGCGGCGTAATCGATTCGGATCATCACGGCGTTCCCGTCAGTGTTTCGCTTGCGCAGTTCCGGCAGCCACGCAGGTCTCCATTCCCTCACAGGGAACATTCTGAAGACTTGCCGGAACTGCGCCCTTAGCGGCTTGTTTCGGCCTACATCGCTGCATCGTTCATGACAACAGAACACGGATTGCTGTAAAACTTGCAATCTGATATCACTCGTGTGCTGCCGATCTCTCTACTCACGTTCTCCGTGAGCCTCGCGGCAGCCTGTGATCTCAACCCAGCGCTTCAGACGGATGTTGAAGCGGAACAGCCATGGAGTTGGCGGTGGCTCAATCTACCAAACACAAATTACGAGTTCTGTTCGTTGATGACGACGACTCAATCGCTGAACTGATGGAATCCGAGTTGCCTCGGATGGGGCACACCGCCACGGTCTGCCGCAATCCCAGCGAGGCGTCCGACGCCATCAGCAAGAACACGTTCGACGCGGCCATTGTCGACTTGCGCATGCCGGGTGGCAGCGGCTGGGACGTCATCGAACAACTCAGAGAACACTCCCCGCACACAGATTACGTCATCAGCACTGGCCACGGCAGCATGGATGATGCGATCCGAGCCGTGCGGATGGGAGCTTACGACTTTCTGCCGAAGCCAGTCTCGCTGTTCGAAATCTCAGCCGTACTGCAGCGGATCGGCAGCAAAAAAGCTCTTGAGCACAAAAACGTCGCGCTGGAATGCCGCCTGAAGCAGGTCGAAGGCCGATCGGACTTGATTGGCGATTCTCCCAGCATGAGTCGTGTGAAAACGCTGATCGACAAGCTTGCGCCCACGGATTCCGCCGTCCTAATTCTGGGCGAAACCGGGACGGGCAAAGAAATGGTGGCTCGCCGAGTTCACGAGCAAAGCGACAGAGCGGATGGAGCTTTCGTCGCAGTGAACTGCGGAGCGATTCCCGAAAACTTGGTGGAAAGCGAATTCTTCGGACACCGCAAGGGTGCATTCACCGGCGCAGATACAGCACGCACGGGACTGTTCGAAGTGGCCAACGGAGGAACGTTGTTTTTGGACGAACTTGGCGAACTGAACAAATCTATGCAGGTCAAACTGCTGCGATTTTTGGAGTCGGGTGAAGTCCGTCGCGTGGGAGAAAACGAGCCGTTTATCGTCGATGTGCGAATCGTGTGTGCGACGAATCGCGATCTTCAGGAAATGGTTGTCGAAGGCACGTTTCGCGAAGATCTCGTGTTTCGCGTCAACACCTTCGAAATTCATTTACCACCATTGCGCGAACGCCGCGAAGACATCCCACAACTGGCGCAACATCTGATCGCTCGGCATCTGAAACGCGATTCCGTCCCCGATTCCATGCTGGCTCCAGAAACAGTGGAAATCCTGAAGGCTCAGGATTGGTCCGGGAACGTCCGCCAATTGGCGAACGTCTTAGAACATGCGGCGATTCTGTCCGACGGTATTTCCATCAAACCAGAAGACCTGCCGCAACACATCGTTCGAAAAACGAGCACGACCACCGCTGCGGCCAGTTCACAGCCAGCCGGAAACGGGTTGCCTTTCGATGACACAGCCATGACGCTACGAGACATGGAAGATCAAATGATCCTGCATGTACTGGACAAACACCAAGGCGACAAACCGGCAGCGGCCAAAGAATTGGGTATCGCTCTGAAGACGCTGTACAACCGTCTGAGCCAACTGGAAGAACGCCGCGAAGCGAGTTAGGACGCCTCAGGAAACTGGCGTACGATTCCGACAACCGTGCCGAGGATCTGTCGCGGCGACGCGGGCTGCATGCCGGAAAACGCGGGCCCTGGATGACTGCCGGTACTGTCAATCCGGAACAACACCACGCGGTGCTGAGCATCTAATGCGGCCACAAGACTGCTGGGACATGTGGCACCGTTGCGGTTGACGATGATGTGATCGCCATCGTTGATCCCCAGCGACTGAAAGTCCGCGCCAGCGACACGCAGACAGGCGCGATCCGTACCGCTGAACAAGGCTTCGAAGTCGACGTTCTCCTCTGAGGACACGGCGGCTCGAATTGGGTTGCCCGCCACGGCCGTTCCAAGATACGGCAGCGCGAACTTTTGATTCGATAGGGCACACAGGCAAATGGCCCGCGACATATTCGACTCACGACTGATCAACCCCTTCTTCTCAAGCGCCTTCAGGTGACACAGGACACCATTGGGAGACTTAATGTCGAAGTGGTCTCCGATTTCACGGACCGTCGGCCCGTAGCCTCGATTCGTAATCTGGTCCTTTAAGAATTCGTAAACTTCTCGCTGTCGCTTGGTCAGTGTTTTTTTTGTTAATGAAGTCACCATTTGAGAAACCGTCTTTCGTCAAATCGTCATCCGAACCAACGTACCCCGTTGAATCTGGCCGTGCCCCTTGAACAAATTCGACGTCGAATTCGACAACAGAAACCAGCCAGCTGCAGAGCTACGAAGAATCCCGATTACGCCATTTCCGCATGTGTCGTCGAATAAATCACAACAACACACACAGAATGAAATCACAAAGACCGCAGCATGACCCGCTGAAGACTTCAGATGAAAAATTGCCGCCACAACTCGTCCGATTGTCCACCTGCCGGGAAAGCAGGCCGACCGTGTGGCAGTAGGCAAACAGGAGAACACCCGATGTGCCAACCTGTCTATCGATGGGGGTCGCTGTGACCCGCCACCCTGTGAGGAAAAACCTGCAAACAGCCACAAGTGACTTCAGAACAACGACTTACATCGCACACCCACAGGCGGAAACGCAGAAAAATCGGGCGTTACTGAAACAAGGGGCGCATTTTTTCCACCAGTTGAGGTCCGCCAACATCGACGACCCGCACGATTCCACTGGGCTCAACCAGCCAAACACTCGGACTTCTGGAAATGCCCCAAAATCGAACCAAGGGGCTATTCCACGAACGCTGAGCAGCTTCTGCGAAAAAGATCTGCTGGCCGGGAACCCGATTCGCCTTCACAAACGATCGCAGCCGCGATTCGTCGTCATCCAGCGGAACACCAATGAACCGCAGCCGGGCATCGACAACAGCAGCGGCCTGCTGCAACAGCGGCAGTAGCTTTTCGACGAATTCAGCGTTTTCGCTATCCCAAAAATAGATCACGGTCACCTTGGCCACCAGATCGTCTGCGTTCACGTACCCGCCGTCCAGTGTCGGCCCGGCAAACTGCGACAGGCGTTTTCCCGGCAACGCCATCCGCCGCAAAACGGCCGTGGCTTCCTGCCCCTGAGTCGTCCCACCGAAGCTTTTGACCAGCAGGGCGTAGCATAATTGCGCTTCTGTCCGCAATCGGCGGGCGTCCGTTTCGGTTGCCATCACCACAGAATGCATCTCGCAACTTCGCCCGGCTCCGAACAATAACGAGGCAGCTCGGTCAGACTGCTGAGGAAAGCGGTCAGCGAATTCTCGGGCCCAGCGTGAGAAATTTTCGAACCACATGGAATCGTTGCGTCCCAGCAGTCGGGCGTTTGTGTGAGCGAACTTTGCCAGATAGTAGATTCCGTCGGCGGCATGAGCGGAATTCGGATCGCGATCATTGAGTGCCTGCACATCAGCATACAGCTGTTCCACGTCCTGATCTGTCCCGTGCAAAGCCAGCTGATATCGTGCTTCCAGCAATTGCCTAATCCCGGCGTCGAACTGAGCCGCTTGTTGTGGCTGCCCCATGGACAGCCGCAGAACTTCGGTCGCCAACTGAACAATCCGCAGGTTTCGCTTGCGTTGAGTCTCACCAGCCTGTGGTTGATCCTCAGAAATCGGTGCGGCCCGTAACTGGCGAATCGTCTTCAACTGTTGACTGGCGGCTGAATTGTCGTCCAAACTGTCGTCCAATCCGCCGCCCGCTGGATCGCTGGGTATCAAAACGCCACCGTCCGGCGGCAGCTCCGCCCAGAACGGATCAGACACCGACAGCGTAACGTTGGATTGATGGCCGGGCGCGGGCGCAGTCGCTGTGGCAGCAGTCTCCGAATCAATCGGCTGCCCACAGCCAGCGGTCAACATTGATGCGGCGAACATTGCAATAGCGTGATGGCGATTCATCGGTACCGGTCCTTCGATCTCAGCAAACATCACTCTGGAACACAGTGTGACGTAAGTTAGGGCATCACCGCAGGATCGAGAATACGAGTCCCGCTGTGGTGACCTCGTGCTTTGCCAGAGCGAAAAATTCAGTACGCGAGGAATGACTGATCTATTTTGAAGCCTGAAGCGCCAGCGAACGGGCATTCGGACATCCCTTCGCTGGCGCTTCAGGCTTCAAGTCGCTGATCGCACCGATTTGACTGATGCACACACCGGGGGCAAGATTCCGGTCGTGCTGTCAAAATCCTGACAATTTGAGTAGCTTCCGGGGATGTCCGTTATTTCAGTCGCCATTTCAAGGTTTTCGCATGGCAGGATCTCACCCAAGTCTCCACATCCTTGCTGTTCACGCACATCCGGATGATATCGAAATTCAGTGTGCTGGAACTCTGCTGCGATTGCAGCAACAGGGGCACCGTATTTCCGTCGCCACGATGACACCCGGCGACTGCGGTAGCGCCGAAATGGGACAGGACCAGATCGCTGAAGTCAGGCGTGCCGAAGCCGCTGCCGCCGCAAAACTTCTGCACGCAGAATACACGTGCTTGGAATATCGCGACCTGTCCATTGTCTTTGACAACGACAGCCGCCGCCGGATGACCGAATTTCTTCGACGCACCAAGCCCGATCTTATTCTGACCGCGCCACCTGTCGACTACATGCACGATCACGAAATCACCAGCATGCTGGTGCGCGATGCGTGTTTCAACGCCTCTGTCCCCAACTACAAAACACGACAGTGGGACCCGGCCACTCCAGCGACAAAGATCCCCTATCTGTACTACGTCGATGCCGTGGAAGGCACGGACCATTTCGGAAACCGCCATCCGATCGACTTCGTCGTGGATGTGACTGAGCAGTTTGAAACTAAGATCGCGGCGTTAGCCTGTCATGCCAGCCAAAGAAACTGGCTGCGTCAGCAGCACGGCATGGATGAGTACTTGGACGCCTGTCGTCGCTGGAGCGAAAAACGCGGGGCGGAAGTTGGGGCAGGGCATGGCGAGGGCTTTCGGCAATACAAAGGCCACCCACATCCCACAGACAACATCCTGCTGCAGCTGCTCGGCGAATCATCGCAATGATCCCATGAGGTGCCCGTCCACAAATAAGTTGCCGATTTAGCGGAACGGCGCGAGCCGTCCGGTGTCGCAAAACCGGAGGGCTTGCGCTGGGGTGTTAAAAAGCTGGGGTTAACAGAAGTGTTGGGGAACTTTTCGGGAGGTGTTTTGGCTCCGCGATTCAGCCTCAGCAGGCAACGCCGTTAAAAACTTTGGATTGATTTTTTGGGCATTTCATCGTTTAACCGCGTGCCCAGCAGGACGGCAGACTGTCGTCCCGACGGCACTCGTTTCGCAGATGGGCTAACACCCGGCGGCTTCCAGAGTTTGAAAAAACGGTCAGAACGGCGAATGTCGGTTCGACGATCCAGCAGATCTGAGGTATCCTTACCTTCGAAAAGCCTCCTCTGATTTCCCCTTTCACAATTGTTTGTCAAAATCATAATCATGACTGACACCGCAACCACTCCTGACAAGCCACTGTTCACGGCCATCGAAATCGAACAGTTCGAAGCGGACGATGTCGTGGCAGGTTCTGCCATCGGAAAAATGCTGTCGATCCTGTTTCTGTACACCGTGCTGGCAATGACGTTCGTCGGCTGGTGGACAATTGAAGCTCAAGGCCCCAGCGAACCGGCAGAATCAGTGGCCACCGAGCCAGCGGCGGAATAACTGGACAGGTCTGGTCCTACATCGCACTAATCACTGCGACGATGATACCGACCACAAAGATGACTGCGTAGATGATCAGAATCACGGCGGTAATGATGCCGCAGAATCGCCAAAATTTCTTCTGCTGCAGAATGGCTTCAACCACATACTGCATGTCGGCCGACGATTCCGCTTCTTTGATCGCACTCGCGGCGCGGTTCAGGCACAGTCCCGGATAGATGTAAAACAACGCCATCAAGATGTACACCGCGCCAACGACAGGCCCCATTCCCGGCTGTCCAGCCGCAAAACCGAACAGCAACATCGCGACGCCTACGAGTAGCATCAACACGGCACCAATCAGCAGCATGATGCCGACCAGCCGGCCCCACGGACGTGTCTGAGCTAACAACGTGATCAACTCCCTCATCAACGGGTGCTGGTTCGGATCGCTGTCGAAACTCCCTGACGCGCCACCAGCATAGTCACCCACTGCAAACGGCTTTTCCTGACATTGTTGCTCAACCTTTTCTTCAACGTGATAAATGGAACCGGATTTAACATAACGTGAAGCTGGCAGATAATCGAGCGTGACTCACACGCCTGCCTACAGAACTCCTACGAACTCGCTCTACGGCTGATCAACAGACTGCGCGACTTCTTCCAGTCGCATGCGAGCGTGATCCGCCCACGGCCCTCGCGAATCATATTGCAGGTACTTTTTCCAAGACTCAACCGCGTCCGTCGTACGGCCCATTTGTTCCAGCAACTGCGCGTAGTGCAGCAAGGCATCGGGGTTCGCGGCGTGGATTGAGATCGCCGTCACCAACGCCTCTTCTGCCGGAATCCAGTGCCCACGTTCCGTCTGCAGGCAGCCGAGCTGTGTCCACGCTTCGATAAAGTCCGGCGCAAACTCAATCGCACAGTGATAGCGTTCGATCGCCGCATCCGTTTTGCCAGCACGATACAACGCATCCGCCAGATGAAAATGGACGTCTGCTGGATCCGGAAAGATCGACTGATCAGAACTCGGAAAACCAGCTGGCGCACGCAACAACGCATGATCCGATGCCAGCAGCGACAGGCAATTGCGGAACGCGTTTTCGGCCGATTCAAACGCGCCCTCTTCCGACAGGCGGCAACCTTCATGAAACCAGTCGTCTGCCGACCAGTCGCTCATGCCGCGATCTTCCAGCCGCATGCGTCCTTCTTCGATCGAAATCGAAACCGGCAGCTCATCATCATCCGACTCGTCGTCCGGTTCCGCAGGCACCGTCGCTAAGGGGTGAGGTGACTTGCCTTCGTCTTGCGTGTCATCCGCAGTCACCAGCGACAACTGCGTGGGCTGTGGCATCGAATCGAAGTCCAGCAGACGCTGGCCTGTACGAGGATTCAGCACGCCGTGTGAATCTCGCAGCAACACTTTTTCGTCCTGCACCAGCAGGTTCAGCTGCGCCAGTGATCGATCGGTGCCAACCATCGTGTGGCTGAGTTCCGCGAGGCTGCGTTCGAGCACTTCCGGGCGAACACCTTCGTCCAGCAGTTTCGCCAGACGTTGAGCGCTCGCGACTTCGCGAAAGTCGAAATACGGCAACCGACAGACTCGACGAACAGGACGAATGAGTCCGATCCGCGACCAGCGGCGAATCATTCCGACAGGAACATCCAACAGTCGACTCAACATGGCGGGCGTATACGAGCGTTGAATTTCTTCGCGGCGTTCATTCAGGCCAATCAGATGCAACCAGTCCGATTCGGCGACAATCCGAATCTCAGCCCCTGCGGCGATCAGCTGCGTTGCTTGAGCCAA
Organism: Fuerstiella sp.; assembly: GCA_041688835.1. GTDB lineage: Bacteria > Planctomycetota > Planctomycetia > Planctomycetales > Planctomycetaceae > Fuerstiella. The sequence continues at coordinate 32,006 of JBDNHJ010000144.1, read as the reverse complement.
CTTTTGCGACGCGGCACCGTCTTCTTCCAGTGGCCAGCCTTCTTCGCCGACAACCAGCATCGACACACTGCCCGACACCGACTGCACGGTGCGGCCACCGTAAGTTTCGACCAGCGCAGCGGCTTCTTTGTGAATCATGGAAGCGAGTGTGCCGGTAAACGACACGCACTCGCCGGACAGCGGCAGCGAACTGCTGAGCTGCCTGTCTTTGAGGTCAGGGATTTCCGTTGATTCGACCACGGGGGTGCTTGCCACAATCGCTTCCTGGACATTGGATTCCGATCGGAATCCGTGACTGTTTTCTGCGAACATACCGTCGAAAAACGTCGAACGGTAGCAATCGGTCCGTCTAGTGATATAAGACTGCAGATTCGCAGGGACATCATGGTCAGCTCCGTGAAAATCCTGCTTTTACTGCGAAGGATTTTTCCGCAGTAATCCGACGTCGGGCTTGACTGATCGTTAAACCTTGCCATCACGAGCGGTCAGACCCCTGCCGGCGCCAACTGATTGCCACTTTGCGACCATTCCTAGCATCCACAGTACCGAGAATCGAATGTCAACAATTCAATCCAACGACCCCGCCATCTGGAACGCAATCTGCGAAGAACGCACTCGCCAGACCCAGGGACTGGAACTGATCGCTTCGGAAAACTACACCAGCGAAGCCATCATGGAAGCCGCTGGCACAGTTCTGACCAACAAGTACGCCGAAGGCTACCCCGGCAAACGATATTACGGCGGCTGCGAACACGTTGACACCGTGGAAGACATCGCTCGCCAACGTGCCTGCGAATTGTTCGGCGCAGAACACGCCAACGTGCAACCACACGCCGGTTCTCAAGCCAACATGGCAGTGTACCTGACCGTCATGAAGCCGGGCGACACCGTGCTGGCCATGGACCTCGCGCACGGCGGCCATTTGACTCACGGAATGCGCCTGAACTTCAGCGGCATGCTGTACAACACTGTCCACTATGGCGTTCGCGAAGACGACAACCGCATCGACTTCGATCAGGTGGCGGCTTTGGCTAAAGAACACAAGCCAAAGATGATCATCGCGGGTGCCAGCGCTTACCCTCGCGAAATCGATCACGCCAAATTCGCCGACATCGCCAAAGAAAACGGTGCTGTGTTGCTGGTCGACATGGCTCACTATGCCGGACTGGTTGCGGGAGGAATTCATAACAGCCCCGTTCCCGTGGCCGACTTCGTGACCACCACGACTCACAAAACGCTACGAGGCCCGCGATCCGGCTTGATCATGTGCCGCAAAGAATCCGCCCGCGACATCGACCGCAGTGTCTTCCCAGGCGTGCAGGGCGGCCCACTGATGCACATCGTCGCGGCCAAGGCCATCTGCTTCGGCGAAGCACTCCAGCCAAACTTCAAAGTCTACGCTCAGCAAATCGTCGACAACGCAAAAACGCTATCCGAAGTCCTCATGGCCGGCGGCCTACGACTCGCTTCCGGCGGCACTGACAACCACCTGATGTTGTGCGACGTCACGGCCATCGACCTGTCCGGCAGCATTGCAGAAGTGGCTTTGGACAAAGCTGGCATCACGGTCAACAAGAACATGATTCCATTCGACAAACGCAAACCCATGGACCCCAGCGGAATTCGTATCGGCACCGCCGCATTGACGACTCGCGGCATGAAGCAGGACGAAATGAAAAAAGTGGGTGCTTGGATTTTGGACGTGCTAAAGAACACGGAAAGCGATTCTGAACTGGGTCGCATCCGCCATGAAATCGCGGAGTTCGCTAAGGACTATGCCGTGCCAGGAATCGCGTAATGTGAGACCGGCGGAGATTCACGTGGCATAGGCTTCCAGCCTGTGATTCCACCTTCACGGGCTGGAAGCCTCTGCCACGGCGTCTACCGATCGTCCGCACCGATTGACGTGCGAAGCATGGGCTTGGGGACCGCATGAATGATTCTTCAGCATCTAATCCCTATCGACCGCCTTCTGTCGAAACGGCTGGAGACATCCAGCCGCTTCCGGAATCAGAATCGCTGTTTTCGATTTCCGCGACATCAAACAAACGTCACTTCACGGTCCTAGGGTTTGAGGATCGACTACAGCTGCAGGAAGACAACGGAGGGTTGTTTGAGGTTCTGCGGAGCGATCCGCTGTTCGTAAGATTAATGGACGGAGTGCGCGCATTCCGGGTGAAAGCGACCAACGGAACTTTCACGCTGACGTTTCCGCCCGAAGATTTTGAAACACCCACAGCTTGGATTGGACTGCCCACTGTTCTTGACTTGCGCGAGGCGCTGGCTGTCAAAATCTGGTGGCAAATACCCGTTGCGATTCTTTTCTTCCTAGCCGGCCCCGCGCAGTTACTTAGCTTCGTGAAGGGAATCATTTTGTTAGTCCACTGGATCGGCTGCCGCTTTGAGCCACATCGTTGGCTCTTCATTCCTTACGGCCTGTTCTTCCTGCTGATCTTCTGCGAGAACGCGACCCAGACCTATTGGACGTTGCAGGCGGGCGAGACTCCATCCGTCCTTGTCATCGTCTTCGGACTCATTTCGCTTCTCGTAGCACGAAACAGCTACAAGAGCTTCTTGAGATACCGGCAGCTGCAGCCGGTTGATTCCACCGGTCACAACACCTCGGCACATTGGTAAAGAAATTGTGGATGCGGAAAGTCGCAGAAAACCTGTGGGTCGGAAATGCGTTCGAAGCTCGGGACATGACGGGTATTCTTGCGGCTGGAATTCAGGCCGTTATGGACCTCGCGATTGACGAGCCACCGATTGTTTCCGTCCGAGACCTGATCTGTCTTCGAATCCCCTTGATCGATGGGGCGGGGAACTCGAACGAATCGCTGAAGCTCGCGATCTCGACTGCGTGTCAGTTGTTGCAAGCCGAAATTCCGACTTTGATTGCCTGTAGTGCGGGCATGAGTCGTAGTCCGGCCATCGCAGCGGCTGCTTTGACGCTCTCGACGCAGACGACACTCAACGTGGGGCTGGCCAAAGTCATCGCTGGAGGCCCGTGCGATATCTCGCCCAGTTTTCTGAACGATGTCCGCAGGATCACTGACAGTCTGTGATTGGATTGAGTACCGTCCACCACTCGAACCCCGCCGCACATTCTGTGTCTGCGTCCTAACGGTCCCAGCAAAATCCAAGGCAACGTCATGAACAATCCCGTCCACAGTCATCCGAATCTAATTCTGTCGCCGGGGACTCAGGTGGTGACGCTGGTTGAAATTGCTGGCCAAGGCGAACGCATTCAACATCCCTGCGGAGCGGTCGGCGTCATCGTCAAGTCGCCAACCGATTTACTGCATGCCTATCGCGTCCGGTTTCCGGATGAATTCGAAGCCCCGCTGAAGCAAAACGAAATCGTGATGCTGGCGAAATTTAAAGAAGGTGACACGGAACAATTCGACGCGACACAGCGAGACAGCCTGTTCGAACGCATCATTTTTCGCTGCGTGATTGGTTCGCGAGCCTACGGGCTGGAAGACGATTTGTCCGATATCGACTATCGCGGCGTGTATCTGCCACCAGCCGACATGCACTGGTCGCTGTGCGGTATCCCCGAACAACTGGAATGTCATGAAACGCAAGAAGTGTACTGGGAACTACAAAAATTTATCACGCTGGCGTTGAAGTCGAATCCGAATGTGCTGGAGTGTTTGTATACGCCGGTTGTCGAAAAAGCCACGCCGCTGGGCGAAGAACTACTCGCCCTGCGCGACGGCTTTGTTTCGAAATTGGTGTACCAGACATTCAACGGTTACGTGATGTCGCAGTTTAAGAAGATGCAGGCCGACATTCGCAATCAGGGCCAAGTGAAATGGAAGCATGTGATGCACCTGATTCGACTGCTAATGTCGGGCACTCACGCTCTGACAACAGGCCAGATTCAGGTCCGCGTCGAAGAACACCGAGATCAACTGGTGGCCATCAAACGCGGCGAATTGTCGTGGGAAGAAACAGAAAAATGGCGGAAGGATTTGCATCAGAAGTTCGAATCCGCTTTTCAAAACACCAACCTGCCCGATCGCCCCAACTATCACGCAGCGAATGCATTTCTGGTGAAAGCCAGACGCGCTGCAATGTCTGAGAACCTACCATGAACATCCCAACCGTCGTCCAACGATATGTCGACGAGCATTCTTATCCGCTGGTGTTTGCGACGTTAAGCGGAGCACACCTGTACGGCTTTCCATCGCCGGATTCCGACTACGACATTCGCGGCAGCCACGTGCTGCCGTTGCCGGAAGTACTGGGGCTGAAAATGTCTCACGAAACCGTCGACCGCATGCAGATCATCGACAGCGTGGAAGTCGACATCGTGACCCACGACTTTCGCATGTTCTGCCACCTGCTGCTCAAGAAAAACGGCAACGTGCTGGAACAGATTTTCTCACCGATTGTCCTGTACACGACGCCGGAACATGAAGAACTCAAGTCCATCGCGCAAAGCTGCATTACGCGACACCACATCCACCACTATGCCGGGTTCGCTCATACAAAATGGAAGGATGTGCAGTCCGCAGAAATTGTGCAGGTCAAACCGCTGCTGTATCTGTTTCGAGTGCTACTGACCGGAATCCATCTGCTGCGTTCGGGCGAAGTGGAAGCCAACCTGATGCACTTGAACGCGGAGGCGAAACTGCCGTACATCACCGATCTGGTTCAACAAAAGCAAACCGGACCAGAAACAGCAGCCGTGGAAACCGTAAACCTCGCCTTCCTGGAAAGCGAATACGAACGCCTGCGCACAGAGATGAATCAAGCCGCCGAAGCCAGCCACCTGCCAGAACACCCCAGCGGCGAACCAGCACTCAACGACCTGCTGATTCGACTGCGAATGAGAACGGTGGTTGGCGAATAGAATCATTCGAAGCGTGCTGGTGAAACGTCGTGCTGATCTCTCCTCTGCCAACAAGGCTGCTCCGCGAACGATCGGCACTGCGAACGTTCGGCACTGTGCGATTCAGTCCCGGCAGGGACGACAGACTTCTGCCGGTGACGACAGTCACCGGTTCCTCTGTTTCCTGATTTGAAAGTCCCGGCGGGACGACAGACATTGCCTGTGGCTGACCCTCTGTCGTCCCGCCGGGACTTGTTTCGTGGATCGGACGATATCCGTCGGCTATCGCCGACGGCATAAGTCTGCCGTCCCTACCCGGGACTGAATATCTCGGAACGTCTCACTGATCGTTCGGATTGTTCACAGCCGCTTTTGCTGGTTGTTCTTCCAGCAGTTTGGCGTCGAGCGGATCTTTTGCTGGTTCCTCGACCGGCTTTCCTTCTGGCTTTCCTTCTGGCTTCCCTTCTGGCTTCCCTTGGGGGCCAGTTAGAATCGGCGGCTTGGCGATGTGTCCGGGCGGAGCTTCAGCATAATCCTTCAACCGAGCAACGTTGGCAAACCGAGCAGGCGAGCCGGTGATCTTTTCCCAAGCCAGCAGGGCGGCGTTGAGTCGCACTGTCTGTTCGGCGACCACGGCGGTGAGAGGTTGGTCCCCGCTGCCGCCGAAGCCACCACCACCCTGGCCACCAAAGCCGCTGAACGACGGGGGCGTGTTATCTGCGGATTCGGTGAGACTAAACGGCCATGCTGACGACAGCGCAAAGTCGCCATCACCAACCGGCGCGGCGTCCAACAGAGATATCAATTCCTTCGCAAGCAGCTCACGAACTTCAGGTGAGTCGTGTTGCAGCAGTCCCAGCAAGTCGATGGCGAGGATTCGTGAATTGACGTGGTACCCAACAATGGACTCTTTTTCGCCGTCCTTTTCCTGAAATGGAATCACCACGTTGTCGCGTTGCTGTTCACGCGACAGAAGTGCTTTGATCTTCACAATCTCCTTCGGAACGGACACAGACTTGTTTGCGTAAAGCAGCGACAGCGTCTTCCAGTTCAAAGAATTGCCGAGCAGCCACAGATCCTTGTGAGGTTCTTCAACGTAGGTCGGGTAGCGAACTGTGGCTCCCAGTGAATCTGCCGGGAAGCAATCAGCAATTTTTGCATCGGGAGCATACGTGGCGAGTATCAACGCAGCATCCTTGGCCAGACGATTGTTACGGGAGAACACATTTTCGTGAGTGGAAATGAACTCGATTTCCTCTTCAACGATCTTCCACAGCCGCTGCATCACAAACGATTCCGGCTCAATCGTCTGCCAACTTCCAGTCAATATTTGGAAAGCGTTGCCTACTGTGTCGGCAAACATCCGCTTATTGGAATCCGGTACTTGGACCGTTGCAATCTCTAGCTTGTCCCAGTTTTCTGCAACTGACAGCCGAAACTCGACCGATGCGCTGAAAGCCGCCAACAGCGGATTGGGCGATCCAAGCAGGACTGGTGGCTGCTCCATGTCCTGTCCAAATTGGGAAACATCAAAGCACAGCCAACCAACGATCAGTTCATGCAGACGACACGCGGGCTGCGACAGGGCTTCTGTGAAGATCGGAACGGTCGCATCGGCATTCAAACGACGCAGATTCTTGATCACCGCGATCGACAACCGTCCTTCTGGTGAAGGCGGATTTGGGTCGCAGGGATAGCGACCGGCAATCTCAAGAATGACTCTGGCGGCATCCGCATCACGGTGATTCTCACCCAGTGTCGCCAGAGCCTCAACCGCTTTTTCCAGCTGCGCCGGACTGCGTTCGGACTGCGCTAACTGACGCCACTCGTCAAAGTTGCGGCCGTCGAATAAAGATTGGCTGGGTGCCACATCGGCGGAGTCAAACATTTCGCCGAACGCCGTTAACGCATTATTCGTGCGCAGAATGCTGGCGATCGGCGATCCTCCGCGTTCGACAATCACATTTCCGTTCGACAAGTACAGGTTTTCGTACTCGACCGGCAGCAGAATTTCGTACCGGCCACTGCGAACCTGCACAGAATTTGTGCCCGTCGTCAACGACAGCTCGCGTTCATCACCGTCAACTTCTCGTATGGTGACCTGCACATCATCCACCGTTTGGATTTTCAATGTGCCGGTATCCGTTTTGAGCCAGATCACAGCGGCCAGCACCATTGCCAAGGGAACACCAAACGCCGCCCACAGAAATCGACGGTTGCGGTGGTGTGGCGGTTCATGACTGCCAGCGTCCGGCCCCAATGCTGCCGCTGTTTCCTGGTCCGGACTGCGATTATCGTCGACGAATACTGCCGGTGGTCTGGAAGAAATCTGGTCAGCGATCAGATTGTCGGACAGCTCTTCCGCAGCAGCCGCTTTTGCCATCGCTGCAGCCGCCACGTTTTGCAGCTCGCTGTCAACACACAGCGGAGCGACAGCCAACGCAACTTCCGCTGCTGACGAATAACGCTGCGATGCATCCGTCAACAGCATGCGATCGACCACCTGCGCGATGTCCGCAGACAGCTCAGCGCGACGACTTCGTAACGCGGGGGCTGCCACCGTCGCCAAGGCTTTCATTTTGCGTAACGGCGTTTTGTATTCGGTGGTTTCAAATGGTGCCGTACCCGTCAGCAGCTTGAACAGTGTTGCTCCCAAACTGTAAACATCTGCCGTGACATCCACATCGTGACTGTTGTCGGCCTGTTCCGGAGCCATATAATCCAGCGTGCCCATCAGCTGGCCCACGGTTGTGAAATCATCGACCGCTTCGCTGGCCGAACCGAACAATGCCAATCCCAAGTCCAACAACTTCACCGTCACGCTGCCGTCTGAAGGAACCACTTCCAGCATGATGTTGCTGGGCTTCACGTCGCGATGAATGAGTCCTTGATCATGAGCATACTGCAGACCCAACGCGACCTGACGAATAATCTCAGCGGCGTCGGCCAGTTTTAAAGGCCCGGTCAGCTTCACAAGTTTTGACAGATCAATGCCATGCACGTAGTCCATCGCCAAGAAGTGCGTTCCGTCGACTTCACCGGCATCGGTGGCGCGCACAATCGCCGGATGATTCAAACGTCCAATCGCCTGCATTTCGCGTTCAAATCGGCCAACCGCTTCGCTGTGCCTGAGTCGCCGCGCGGGCAGCACTTTTAACGCCACCGTTCGCTGCAATTTTTGGTGAACAGCTTTGTACACCGTGCCCATTCCGCCGCTGCCGAGTTGTTCGAGCAGTTGATAGTCGCGGACCCAATCGTGGGCGAATTGCGGCGTCGCTGCTGCAGGAATCTCCGCACGCTGGGCAAGATTCTGCAGCGCCAGTTCCAATGCGTCCGAAGTCGGCTCCGCTGCTGAGCAGGCCGCCGCGCCGCGAACGCCCAGCAACACGGAATCCGCCGTATCATCGAATTCGGCGACCGTTTCTTCACAAACGGCGCAAGCCGCCAGATGTTCGGCCAGCAAGTCGGACTGATCGCCGCTGAGCTGCCCCAGTACAAAAGCTTTCAGTTGTTCGTCAGTAAAACAGTTGGTGGACGGCATTTTTCGGTCCCTGTGAGTGCAATGCCGAGGGATAAATTCCCCCGTCATAACATAGAACGAAAAAGCGCGACAGCATTTTCGCGAAAAAGATGCTTCCCACCGCCACCTTGAGTCGTGAACCGTAGGTGCTTACCCTATGGCACCAGCATTGTTGTTGGTCGGCTACAGGCCGTCCAGCGTTTCTCCCATCACTTGTCGCAAACGACGCAACACGCGCGACTTCACCTGACGAACCGCATTGGCCGTGATCTCGAATTCGTCCGCGACGTCTTTTGTGGCGCTGCCATCCATGACCACTCGCGAAAAAATGTCCCACGTGCGGTCTTCGAATTCTGCCTTCACGATCTCCAGCCCGCGGCGATGCAACGCTGCCATCTGGTGCTGTTCCGTGAATTCATCCGGATCATCGGGAAGCGAATCGGCGACGGCCGCCAACTGCTGCCATGCAGCGGTGCCGCCGATGGCTTGAGCTTGCTGCGATCTTTTCCGGAACAAACTGGCCAAGTGATTGCGAGTCATCACCCACAACCACGCTCGAAAACTGCCGGATTCTCGGACTTCAAATCGACGAATCGATCGGACCACGGATGCAAACACATCCTGCATCACATCAGCCGCGTCCTGTTCACTCAACCCCTGCTTCTTCGCCCAATAGAATACCAGTGGACCGTAGAGGCTAACGAATCGCTGCCACGCCTGGGCATCGCCAGCGGCAACCAGATGCAGCAACGTGGGGGAGGTCGCGGAAAACGAAGACTCAAACGACTGCAAAGTCATTCACATCATCCCCTGAGTTGAGCTCGGGATCACTTTATCGGCCTTCAGGAACTTTCGAAGTCCGTCACCGTCATACCATAGCCGTCGCTGATCGGCAGTGCTATCGCCGAAACCAAGGGAACCGTTTCCTCGCAATAATCGGCAGATATGACTCAACAGTGCCATCACGGTGGCGACGAAGGTCGGCCCATTTTCCAACTATTGCGATCAAGTTCTTTTCGCAACCGTACGAGGCTTCCCAGTCGGCGTCTAAGCTTCCGACATGACCACGAACGTGGAATAAATGACTCGCGACTTCGAAACCGGCTTGGTTTCGGATGGACATCTATGAGCAAATCGTACATATTCATTGGATCGCGTCTCAAACCTCAGAGGTGACCGCCAAATGTTTCACGCCGAGCACGCTTTTTCGAATTACTACCCGCTGATCAATGAGGGTCTGGCCGTACGCAGTCGGCGTAACATGTTGAAAGCTGGACTGGCTGGCATGGCTGGACTGTCGCTGCCCGCTCTACTGCAGGCACGAGCGACCGCAGCCAACATCGCCCGTCCGATGAAACACAAAAGCGTGATTCTGTTGTGGATGACGGGAGGCCCCAGCCAGATTGATACTTGGGATCCGAAACCGAATCGCCCCTTCAATAATCGCGGACCATTCGCGCCAATTTCAACAGCGTTGCCGGGTGTTTCCATTTGCGAACATCTGCCCAAGCAGGCGGCGATGCTGGATAAGTTCACAATCGTTCGATCGGTTGATCCAAGGAAGAGCAGCCATCAACCCAACCAAGTCATGCAAACGGGAAATCGCGAGGCGACGCCACGCACAAATCCCAAAGGCGATCGCCATCCCGCCATCGCGTCGATTATTGCGAAACACCACGGAGCCAATCACGCTGGCATGCCGCCTTATGTGGCGTTTGCAAAAGATCCAACACACGTCGCTTGGGGAGGCTGGCTTGGAAAACAATACGACCCTTTTGATGGCAACCAAGCGGCGGTCCTGCCGCAATACGATCTGCTTGGAAAGCCTCTTCACCGAACATCCGGAGCAAACCTGTTTCGATTGCCCGGAGCACTGAACGTTGATCGTCTTGAAGATCGCCGAACGCTGGTACGGGATCTGGATCGTATTCGCGGCGGCCTAGACCAGTCAGGCTCCATGGACGCATTCGATCAGTACGGGCAGCAGGCGTTCGAAATGGTACTTGGGCAGCGTGCTCAAAAAGCTTTTGACATCTCCAGCGAACCGGCAAATTATCGCGAACGATACGGAAATCATCTTTGGTGCCAACAGGCACTGCTGGCTCGCCGCTTGGTGGAATCCGGCGTCAGTTTTGTCACGCTGGACCTGAGCTATCACACCGCCTCAGGCACTTGGGACAATCATGGAATCCCTGGCGGCGTTTATGGCGGAATTTCCAAAGGTCTCCAACCGCTGCTGCCGCTGTTCGATCATCTTCTGACAACTCTTGTGAGTGATCTCGACGAACGCGGTTTGTTGGATGACGTCCTAGTGATTGCGATGGGAGAATTCGGTCGCACGCCCAACATGGGAACGCAAAACAGCATTGATGGCCGAAACCATTGGCCCGTTGTCATGTCGATGTGTATGGCTGGTGGCGGATTACGTCATGGGCAGGTCATTGGAGCCAGCTCAAACGACGGCGGCGCAATCAAAGAACGTCCTGTTACTCCTGCAGATCTTGCTGCAACGATCTATCGCCATATGGACGTTCCATTGGATGGAACCTACCTCGACGATCGGCAGCGACCACGTTACATCGTCGAAGAAAACGGTCAGCCGTTACCGGAGCTATTCTAGCAGCGTCCACCCCCGATCTATTGGAACGCCATGTTGGTCGGCGAGACTTGGTCCTGCACCGTTCAACCGACACAGACTCCCGAAGCTCAACGCTGTCAAGTCCAAGCGTGGGATTTCTGATTGTGGAAGCCGGTTAACGTTAGGGTGCCGTCGGGCTTGATGTCCATTCGCGAGTAGCCGTTGTTCTGCGGACCTGAGCCCTCGACCATCGCAACCAATGTGCAATAGTGAATGCCGGCGATTTCGTTCAGATCGTTCTTATGGCTGTGCCCCTGAAACACAGCGATGACTCGACCGGAGGCTTCCAGAATCGTTCGTACATCTGCGTTGTTCTTTACGCCGTGGTTGTTGCTGACGTCGAGTCGTTGATGAGCAAACACAATCACTGGCTTGTCGTTGGTCGATAGGTCTGCCGTCAGCCACTCGAGTTCGACGGCTGAGACGTTGGCATCCGTCCACTGAAAGTTCTTGCGGCCATACGGTGTGCCATCGCTGCGGAAGCACGAGTCCAGCACGACGAAGTGAATTCCGCCCCGGTCGAACGAGTAGTAAGAATTCTGCTGTTCCACTTCGCCCAGAAACTCTTCTTTCTTCAGCGTGTCGACACAGTGATTTCCGAGGACGTAGTGCCGGTCTTTGCAGATGGCCGAAAATTCACGATTGATGGTCTTCAGATATCGCTGTTCAACGTCCACCGAATCTGCAGCGTCGATGAGATCTCCCAGTTCGATCAGGCACGTGGGCTGATCCTGTTCGAACTGTTGAGCTGCTGCTTCGAGCTTTTGGAGTGTCTGTCGGTAATGCCGAGTGCCAGCCGCAGCCTTTTCGGCATAGTGCAGATCGGTGACAATTCCGAGACGCAGAGCTGCAACATCGTCGTTGGCGAGAAGCTTCGTGGAAGTCATTGCTGCGGCCGTTAGCACCAGCGTTCCGTTCTTCAGGAAGGCTCGCCGCCCCAAACGAAGCTGTTCATTGTGTTTGGTCATGGCCAGCGCTTAGAGAGGACGAGTGGTTTGTCAGCATGAAAAACTGGGGTTCTGTTTTCGTAGCTCGGCGGTCTCCGCCGAGAAATCACGGTGGAGACCACCGAGCTACATTTGTTCTGTTCACGTCAACTAGCAAAGCGACCTACGCAGCGTTGCTCAATGTCAGTCCAAGAACCGATGTCGTTAGCTTGGCCGCTGGCAAAACAAAATTCAAGCCTTCGGCTTTCAGTTCCGTGATCACCCGATCAACGGCTTCCGGAACCCAGCTGCGATTTTCCACTGAACGACTCCAGTCCGATTCGGGCACCAGTGGGGGAAACAGGCTACCATCATGAAACACGTACATCCCGCCGCGATGTTGTTTGGCATTGGCAATCATCAGATCAACCACGCGCGAGTAGTTGTGTGGACCAACGCGTGTATCATAGCCGTAATGTGTCAACAGCACGGACTTCATTTTCAACGCCCGCGTCACGCGCCGGACGGCCAGAGTGACAATTCCATAGGGTGCTCGAAAATAATCAGAACGATATTCAGGAATCCCTAGTGCTGCACCGATCTCGCGATCACATGCTTCAACTTCAGCCAGCAAAGTCGCGTAGTTCTGCCGGATGGGATGCACGTGATTTTGCGTGTGGTTGATGAGCAGATGGCCAGAATGATACATTCGCCGCAACACGTCCGGGTGTCGCCGGATTTGTTTGCCAACAGGACAGAATCCGGCTTTGACCGAATGGCGATGTAACACATCCAGCACTTCCGGAGTGACGTTGTCTTCCAGATTCGGTCCGTCGTCGAACGTCAACATCACTTCGCCGGGCTTTAGCCCAGCGCGGCTGGGTTTACGCCTTAGGATGGTAAAAAGTGAAAGCATTCCAATCCCCTCTCGCTTTAACTTTGCAAAGCCCCACACAGTAGGCTCGGCAATCGAAGGAATGTCACTGCTTCCGAAGCGTCAGAAAGTCCGCCTGTGCGGAAGATACATCTCAAGCAGTTCGGGTTAGAGTGCTTCCGACATCGCGGCCAAGAGTTCACGTCACAAACATCGGCAGAAACGACCGATCACGGTATGGCGTTCTGCAATTTTGCCTTAGCGAACATTCACGCCCAGCGTCACCATGGGCAGGTCATCGTTCAGGCTGCCAGAACGAAACCCGTCCAGATCGAGGGTGACTCGCCGAAAACCCAGCCGCTTGAATTCCTTAACCAAGGCAACCGACACCGCGGCGTCCGACACATCAGCCAGATCCTGTACGGGGACTTCCACACGAGCGACCTCGTCCGCTTCGTGCCGCACGCGGATTTCCTGTAGCCCGGTCAGGTGCTTGAGATACGCTTCGGCCAGTTCGACGCGGCGGACACGTTCTTCGGTGACTTCAACCCCATATGCGATCCGGCTGCTCAAGCACGGCGATGCGGGCTTTTCCGAAACGGATAGATTCCAATGGCGAGCCAATTCGCGAACCTGAGCCTTGTTGAGACCCGCTTCGATCAAGGGACTGCGCACATGATGATCCGCTGCGGCCTGCATCCCCGGACGATGATCGCCGAGATCGTCGGTGTTGGAGCCGTTGACAATGCAGCGGACGCCAAGTTCGTCAAGCTTCGATTGGGTGAGTGAGTACAGGGTGTCTTTGCAAAAGAAGCAGCGGTTGCCAGCATTCGCACGGTACTCAGGCCGCTGAAATTCGTCCGTGTGAATTTCCACATGCCGGATGCCAATCAGCGCGGCTTCGGACCGCGCGATCTGTAACTCGGAACTCGCAAGACTGGGACTCACCGCAGTCACGGCCACAGCCTTGCGACCCAAGGCTTCAACCGCCGCCTTGGCCACCACGGCACTGTCGACGCCACCGGAAAACGCCACCGCGCAGGACTGATAGCTGCGAAGAAGGTCGATGAGTGCTTGAGCGTTGGAATCTGAAGACATGTGAATCTGAATTCTGAAGACTGGGGAGCTCGACTGATTGACAAGCAAAAGCCAAGAAGTTGCTCCCGACGGTGAGTGGCGGCCAGCAGTTTACCGCGAATTGGGCTGACATGTGACCACGACCCACACTTTTCGACTGCGGATTCACGATCGCCGGGGCGGCCGAATCGGCGAAGCCAACGTAGCCGTCACCGCTCCGAGGCTGTGATGGCTAACGTGAAACCGCGTTCCGCTCAGAAAACGCTGTAGACCCAATTTCCAGCAAATGACGGGAACCAAACGTCCACGAGCTACACTCCAACCAGATGACCGCCGCTCTGAAGACCAAAATTCGTGTTGGGGGTTGGCTGAGAATATGTAAATTCGGCGCAATTGGTAGACTTCAGGCGTCGACTCAAACTGTGGCAACGGCCCAGAATGACGCACTGTCACAAATACGCACCATTCACTTATAGATAAGGGGCCGATTGCATGAGACCTGCAGCCCGCATTCTTCAATTCTTGCTGATTCTCGCAATCACGGTCAGCCCGTTCCCGGTCGCCCCCAGCGCCTCCGCTCAGGAAGCCGACGAAAAAGCTGCGCCCGCAGATGTTGGCTCGAAAGTCGACCAGTGGGATCGGCTGATCTATGTGCCGTTTAAGGAGTTACGGAAAGTCTTCGACAATCAAGACGCATCGGCCGTGATTCCGTACGCGGAATATCTGGAACTGCTACAGAGCTACCTCGATCGGAACAAATCCGGCACGGCAGCTCCAGATGCCGTGATTGCAGAATCACGTTTCGAAGGCGTGGTCGAACAGGACATTGTGCGTCTGAACGCAGAATTCCAAGTCACCGTGCTGAAACAAACAGGCTGGGCAATTGTGCCAATGAACTTCGGCAGCGCTGCGGTTGGCAAAGTGACATCCGAGAACGAAGCCAACACCATCCTCCGCGGGTTATCAAAGGGCAAGTACCAGCTGCTGCTAAACGGAGCAGGGCAGCACATCGTGACCGTCGAATTGATGGCAGCGGTGAAGACGTCACCAGAAAACCGGTCGTTCGCCATCGATTGCCCGGCCGTCGGCATCAGTGAACTTTCGCTCATCATTCCGGAACCCGACCAGTCCATCGAAATCGCACCGCTGCAACTATTGCTGCCCACGGACGATGGTGACAACGTTGATGACGCAGAACAAACGATCGTCAAAGCCAGCCTAGGAGCCACCGATCACTTTGAAGTCCGCTGGTACCCGGCAGCCGGTTCGACACCGATGATGGATCTGTTGACCAGCGTCGCAAATCAAACCAACGTGCGCGTCGAAGCCGGACTGATTCAGACAACGGCTTCGCTGAAGTATGAAGTGCTGCGTGGCGAACTGACTGAGATCACGGTGCATGCTCCGTCGGACGCCAGCATCATCGATGTGGTGTCTGCGGCCGGTCGAATTCGCAGTTGGAAGGCCGAACCCGTTGGCGACACGCATCAGAAAATTCAAATCGAATTGCTAACCCCCGCCACGGATCGCTTTGACGTCGAAATTCAGACCGAACGAACTCCTGATAGCGACACGTTTCAACTGGTTGGCAAATCAGAAGACGGCAAACTGCACGGAATTCATGCCGCTGGTGTTGTGCGAGAATCCGGTCGCATCACGCTCACAGCAGATGCTTCGCTGACGACAGCCGTGGTTTCACAGTCGGGCGTCAAACGCATCGAAGCGGCTTCCGCAGACAAGGGCGGCGAAACAGACTTGCGCCAAGCGTGGGAATTTAGCGGCCAAACAGGATCTCTGGTGGTTCAGACAAAACCCGTCGAACCACGTCTGCTGGTGGCTCAAAACTCGCAGATTGTCTTCGACGATGATGAATTAAAATTGACCTCACGCCTGACGTACACGGTTGAGCGAGCGGGTGTGTTTCAGTTGAATCTGGAGTATCCCAAGTCGTTGACGATCGACACAGTCCGAGCGGATGGGATGAGCGAATTCAATGTTGACAAGACAGCCGGCAAGCTCACACTGGCGCTGAATGAAAAACGTCTGGGAAAGATCAACGTTGATATCACGGCGCATCAAACATTCGATGCCACTGCAGAAGGGGCAGTCACGGAAGTCCCCAGCGTGACCCCACTGAATGTCGAACGCGAAGACGGGCAACTGACACTTTTCGCTCCGCAGTTTTTGGATGTCATCACTGTCGACGAACAGCTATCCGGCTTGTTTCCGAACGAAACACCCCAAGCCCGCATCGGCCGCGCCGTTCGAGTGTCCGCATGGAAATACACACAGCGACCGTTCAGCATCAGCGTCAAGACGACTCCCCGACCGGCTCAGTTAGCCGCCAGCGTGGCGACCACAGCCAACATTGAACCGGATGTGGTCAAGGTCAGCAGCCTGCTGCAATTTGAAGTCCGCAACGCAGGTATCGACACCTATCGCGTCTCCGTTCCGGAAAGCGTTGCTAGCGACGTTCGTTTTCGTTCGTTGAATTCCAACCACACAATTCAACAGCGTGACAAAGCGACGGAAGCAGAAGATGGCTGGATCACGTGGACGCTGGTGCTGCAAGACGAAGTCACGGGCACCGTACAGCTGGCTGCGGAATGGGACATTCCACTGAACGGCTTGGACACAGAAATAGAAGGCGTCGAACAAACTCTGACGCTGGAACCTGTCCGAGTTCTACCGCCGTTTACTGGAGCTCAAGCGGACAAACGCAAAGTCACGTTGACTCAGACGCGCGGGGAAATCCGTTTGCTGCGACACGAATCTCTGTCCATCACCGCCGAAGGTGCAGGGGACACGATGGAAAAAATTGATGTCCGCGAACTGGAACTGATGCCACAAGATGGCTATCAAGCTTTTCGGTATTTCTCACAGCCCGCGTCTGCCACCGTCACGATCCGCAAGCACGAAATCCACGACGTCGTCGCCACTGTGGTGTCTCGCGCAGCCATCGAAATCGTCACGGACAAACAGCCGCTGGCGAATTACCGATGTCGCCTGCGAATCACCAGCAGTGAACGACAGCGTTTGCGAATCGATCTTCCGCTGGGCGCTGATTTGCAGGCACCATTGTTGAATTCCCGCCGCACAACATTCGAAGCCGCGACGGACGTCGAAGTGCAAGATGGCTGGGAAGCGTATTACGTCAACATTAGCCGCGACGGCACTTCCGACGAAGAATTCCTGTTGGCGTTTCAATTCCGTTGCCCAATTTCGGCGGGTCAGATTTATCCCTACGAAGGCCGCGGCAGCAAACAGGTGCTGCGAATACCCTTGATTGGTGACGACACGGGCGGCACGGTTCATCAGGAAACACGAGTCGCTGTTTGGTGCCCGAAAGATGTGTCATTCATCGGCGAACCTCGTAACTGGACAATGACAGGGCGGTATGTGTGGAACTTCTGGAAACCACTGGTGTCGCCATCGGCTGCTACAGAAGCTCAACAGCTGCAAGACTGGATTGGCGACAGTTCCAGCGGAGCCGACTTTGCGCGCCAAGGCAACGTCACCGTTTATCGATCACTGGGCCGCAAAGATCAAATCAAAGTGGTGTGGTGGAATCGTCCGTTTCTGGTCGCCGTGATTAGCGGTGCGTTGCTGTTTGTCGGCTTCATCCTGCGACGAACCAGTTGGGAAAACCGGCTGTCACTGATCATCTTCGGCTGTTTGGCGGTGGCTCTGTGGTCGCTGAAAGATAATTCCGAAACCATGCAATTTCTATCTGCGGGGTCGCTGGGACTGGTGGCCGTGGCGGGAATCTGGATTGTTGGTTTGTTTCTGGGGCAACACACCAATCGCGATGACACACGCCCCGCACCAACCGACACAACACCGCTGAAAACTCCACCACCAGAACCGGTGCCACCCGCTGCACCTGCTTCCGTCAGTCCGCTGCTGGATGCTGCCGCGTCATCGAAGACTTCTGAAGGTCCGCCAGCAACAGTCACACCATCACCGGCAGTCACAAAAATGATTGATGATCTGATGGGAGGAAAGTGGTAATGGATAACCAAAATCAGACACAACAGAACGGCGAACCACAACACCCCAGACATTCAATAGCCGCCGCGCCCAGCCGGTGGCAAAGAATACTGACGGCGTTTGCGGCCGTCTTCCTGTTCGCAGCCATCCACCACAACGGTGTGGTCGCAGATGAAGGTTCGCTTGGGCCGGGGCGAGAACGATTCATTCCTGCTGACCAACTGGACGCGGTCTTCGAACGTTCTCCAAACGGCGTCATGTTGCCTCGGGAAGAATTCAACGATCTGCTGGCGAACGCGCAATTGGCGCAACAGAAACTTGCCAACATTCCAGCGCCGATCGTCCTGCGATCTGCGGTCTATGACGTTGAACAAGCGGACAATCACGCCTTGATCAAGCTGTCGGTGAATGTTGAACAATTCGCCGATGAATGGGTGACGTTGCACATTCCGATTGGCAATCTGCAGGTCGAAGCAGCCACGATCGCTGGCAATCCGGCGGCCATCGGTCGCGACTCCGAACTTGCCAACACGTTGACATTGGTGCACCACAACGCGGGAAAATTCACGCTCGACCTGCAGCTATCGACGGCTCTGGGAACCGTCGGCAGCGATCGCGTCGCCGCCTTCAGCACCATCGCCAATGCGTCCAGTCGAGTCAACATTGCGTGTCCGAAAGGCCAGTACCTAGAAATCACGGACCTAAAACTAGAGCGGCCTGCTGCGATTGATCAGCCGACGACATACTCCGTTCCGATCGGCGGCAGCGAAACGATCCGTCTGAAATGGACGACCCGTCAACAGCAGTCAGCGACGCAAACTCTGGTCTTCGGTCGGACCAACGCACGCGTCCAGCTGAGCAGCGACAGTATCCGTTGGAATTCTGACACGCGTGTTTCTGTGTTTGGCAACGCCATCAATCAATTGACGTGTCGCGTTCCGGCCAGCGTGGAAATCACGGCCGTCGATTCCACTGGACTCGAAGCATGGAAGCTGGAAGATGATCCGAATCAGCAGGGATTCACCCGCCTGATCCTGACCTATCGACAGCCATTCACAGAAGATCGAGTCGTCAAGATTTCGGCTGTGTCTGCGTTGAACTCCGCCACGAATTCGAAGCTGCCGACACTGGAATTCATCGACGTCACGTCGCACACGGGAAGAATCTACGTTCGACACGAAGATCAGTTACGACTGATGGCGGAAGTCGGGGGCGGCATACGCCATCTGGGCACAGCCCCGGAATCAACATCACATCATGCTGGTGAAATTTTCGACTTCTGGCTGCAGGATTATGTACTGTCCGTGGCGGTCAAATCACGAGACCGTGAGTTGTTCGCGGAGATCAATTCGTCACTGTCCATCATCGACACCACTGCCTCATTCACCTGCGAAGCGACCGTCGAAACCCTAAATGCGCCACTGTTTGAATTGGCGTTGCAACTGCCGGAAGACTGGCAAATCGTTGCGGTCACAGACGACACCGACTCCCCGCTAATCTGGCGATCAGCCAGCGCTGACCGTCAAATCGTCATCGAACCGGCGACACCCGTCGCTGCCGGCGGCCTGCTGACATTCAAAGTGGCGTTCACAAAGACAATCGCAGACCCCACCAATCCACAGTTGCTGGCTCTGCCCGTGCTGACCGCTTCCGACACGTTGCTAGTCGGTGGGACGTACAAAATCGCGGCCGCCAGCGATCTCACCGTTGCGCCTCTGAAAATTTCCGGACTCTCCACAATCGGCGATACCGATGGCCTGTTGTTGTTCGAAACTCAAGGCACCACCTACTCAGGCCAGTTGTCTGTGGTCAGAAAACCGGTGCGATTGTCCAGTCGTGCTGTCTTCACAGCCTGGATGGATTCACGGCAAAAGACTGTCGAAGCCGTTGTCACAGTGGACGTCATTAACGGCACCACGCGAACGCTGGAATTTCTGCTGCCCGAAGATCTGGGCACCGAAGTGCGCTTCTCCATCGTTTCGCTCGGCCCCGTCCCGGGCGTTGTCGGACAGCAAGTCCCGGACAGCATTGCGATTAGCGAACAAACGCCCGGCGATGTCACCAACGGCCAGCGTGCATTTCGTCTGACATTCAACAAGCGTTTCGTGGGTGCGTTAACGCTGAGCACAACAGTCCAGCGACCACGTGCGGACGTTACAAAACTGACCGCCCCGTCTGTGACCGTAGTGGGAGCCATCCGACAACATGGGCTCGTCGCTTTCGAAGCGTACCCCGAACAGCAACTGACAGTTTCTGCGGCTGACATCGACAAGTCCGGACTGACCGTTGCTGACTCCGGCCTTGTGGATGGCCCAGCAGACGCCACGGGCCGCCGAACGGCATTGGTTTATCGTTTTGTTCGCGCCGATTATGCACTGGAACTCGCCGAGCAACGCTTTCCAACCGCAGCCGTTCCGTCGGCGGTGTGTGAATCGATTGCCAACATCAGTGTGCTCAGCAATAACGGAACGATTCAGCGTTCGTGTACAGTGCAGATGCGGAGTGTCGGTGTTCAGACCCTGCGTTTCGCACTTCCGGACGCTGCGAATTCGTATTTGTGGTCCACGATTCTGAACAACGAAGCGGTCGAAGTTCGCCGCGACGGTGATGACTATTTGGTGGCGATTCCCACAGGCGACGAACAAACAGAACACGTTCTGGAAGTCTTGTTCGAATCTTCCAGTCAGAAAACCGGCCTGCTCGATCGGACGACTCAACAGTCACTGCAGCTGAGTATCGATACCGAGACGGGCACCGATGCTGCGATTGACATTTTGCAGCAGACGTGGAACGTGCGTTACCCATCTTCATCAATGCTGGTGAATTACGATGGAGGATTCCATCCACAAACTGGCATCGAACAACCAGGCTGGATTCAGTCGGTTTCTTCACTGGCCTACTTGCCGTCATCGCGAGAAGCCTTCGAACGTTTAGTACCGGCTGGAATTGGAGTGCTGGTGCTGTTCGTGTTCACCGTTTTGAGTCTGCGTCGCCGTTGGAAAAGCCTGACTTGCGTCTGCTTGCTGGGACTGATTGCAGTGCCGCTGATGTTGTCGAGCACAGGAGCGCGCCAGTACGGCAGTGATGTTTCCATCGACAACATGGTGGCGGGAACAGCCGTTCAGATGTCAGCGGGAAACCGAGCGGCCGGAGATTGGGACGTTGAGGCCCTGAACGATGACGTGAGTATTCAGGATGTTGTCGAAGAACAATTGAGCGTGCCTCAATCCGCCGAACCTTCGGATAATATTGTTAATTTTCAGCTGAGCGACTCGGAACGAGAATTAATACGCAAATGGGAAAGCGGCCAAGACAAAGCGGACGGCCAACTTGGTAGCTTTGGAGGCGGCAATGGTGCGATGGGTTTTTCAGGTGGTTTCGACGGTGTGGGGCTGACTGACGGTTCCGTGCAGCCGACTGTCCCGAACGCCGCGTTCACCGACCAGCCAGCGCCGCCACCAGTTTCCCCTGACGCGAATCGGCCACAAGAATCTGACGTTCGATCACCAGCACGATCCGGTGCCGCTCGGCTTTCGATTCGAGCTCACGTGGCCGAACCGGATGACTATCGTTCGATGCAATTTCGTTCGATTGGAGCAACAGCCGAAGCCGGAACCTTGGATATCGTTGTCCAGCCACGCAGTCATCTGGGAGCCCTCAGAATCATTTCAGCGGCATTGATTTTGCTGCTGTGTTTGTGGATCGTTTCTGCATCGCTGACAACCAAGCTGTGCTTCGCCGTCTTCTGTCTGATGACTGCTGCTGCCGCCGCCGCATTGGTGCCCAATCAGTGGCAAAGTGCTGTCGATGGAGTCGTGATCGGCACACTTTTGGGCATGGGAATTTGGCTGTTTGCCGCCACACTGTGCTGCAGCCAAACATGCTGCGCGTTGATTCGCAACTGCAAATGCTGGTCGTTCTGGAAGACACGACGTGCCACAACAACGGCCACCATGATCTTCGCCCTGACCACCCTGACGTTCACCGCCGCACCACTACCAGCTCAGCAGATTTCCCCGAACATCACCCGGCCAGACGTGGTGCTGCCGTACACTCCCGGTCGACCAGAGTTACTAGCCGAACGTGTGTTTCTGCCGCAGGAAGAATTCCTGAAGCTGTACAATCAAGCCTATCCAGAACAACGACAAGATGGAGCTCCGACTGTCAACCAAGTGGTGGCCGCCTTCTATCAAAGCACTGAACTGCAGCAAATCAAGGATTCGGAATGGTCACAGTCGTTCAACGTCCGCTACGTCATTCGCAGTTTTTCGATCGACAGCACGACCGTTGCATTGCCGATTTCCGACATCGCGATTCGCTCGGCAAAACTCAACGGTTCCACCGCCATCCTTGAGGCTCAGGCCACCGCGGTGCCGCTGATCCAGCCGGACTCCAATCAGTCCGCCCCCAACCAACAGGTGCAACAGCTTCAGCAAAAATTGATCCAGCCGCCCGCCGAACAACAATCCTACCATGTCCGCATCCCTTCCGCCGGACTCCATCTCTTAGACGTTGTCTTCGATCGGTCAGTCTCCATGGAAAATTCGGTCGGAAACATCGTGCTGCCGCTGCAAGCCGTCGCGGCTGGCACAATGGTGTTCGAACTTCCGGAAGACAAACTGAAAGTCAAAGTCAACGGTCGCAGCACGACGTTCCGCCAGAACGCACGCACGCTCACCATTCCGGTTTCTGAGTCCGGTCGAACGCAAATTGAATGGCGTCCGCAGAGCACTCAAACCGCGTCTGATACGATTTATCACGCGACCGTAAATTCGGCGTTAATCATCAATGATGCTGGCCTGACCGTGCAGTCGTCCGTCAAGATTCACTGCCGACAAGGTCAACTGGCGGAAGTCGGAATCAGTATTCCCCCAGACTACGCCGTCCAAAACGTGGAAGGCTCGGGTATCGCTGGCTGGAGCATTGACGACCAAACCACCGCCAGTCTGACGGTACAATTTCAATCCCCCGTGGAAGGCGAGACCAATATCAGCCTCACGCTGTTTCGCCGACAGGTTCTGAATTCAGAAGAATCCATTGTCGACGTCCCCGTACCGGCCGTCTTGGGTGCCTCGCGAGATTCCGGGCATGTCACCGTCTTGGCAGGGCCCGAACTGGAACTGCGCGTCAATTCGTTATCCGGCGTCAGTCAACTGAATGCTGGCGATGCAATCCTGCCCGCAGACATCGACCAGACGCGACCAGCAGTCCTCGCTTGGCGGTACACACGGCATCCGGCGGCTATTTCCATTCGAGCCATCAGAACATCCGAACGACTAACGATCACTGTCCTGAACGGCGTACAATTGGAACCTCAACGACAATTGTGGACCACGCTGATCAGCGCCAATATTTCTGGGGCACCCCGCCGCCGGTTGGAAGTCCGCGTTCCCCAAGATTTTCTGGCGTTGGACGTGAATGCCAACGACTTGGCGGACTGGTATTACACCGACGACTCAGACACTGACAGCGACACCAAAGTCCTGAACATTCAATTCACGACCGCTCGACTGGGGACAGTCAACGCGACAATTCAGGGACAAACAGGACGTCAAGATCAGACATCAGCAACACTCATGGCTCCCGAAATCGCCGATGCTGATGAATCCGTCACGCACGTCAGCGTCTGGCTGGATGCCGCTTCCGAAATCGTGACGGTCGACGCCGCCGGTTGGAAACGCATCGGCAGCGACTCACAGATCGATTCCAGCATTCGAGCACTCAAGCCATCTTCACCAAACATCTCGTTCAGTCGTCGCAACTCGACAATGGAACCCATCGCGCTCACCCTGCGGCAAGCGCCAGCGTCTTTTATCGCGGAATCTGTCACGGTCAGCAATGTGACAGACACCGCCATCAATTTGACACTGGGATTGAACTGGCAAATTTCAGGAGCCGCCACGCGGGAACTGTCGTTTGTTGTGTCGCCGGAAATGAGCGACGTGTTCGACTTTACTGTTCCCGGCCTGCGACAGTTAGAAAAAACAACCGTCGACAATGGCGTGCAAATCACGCTGCATCTTCAGCAACCCGTCAGCGAAAAGTTCTTCGTGCTGGGCACAGGCACACTGCCGCTACCAGAATCGCAACAGATCGCCGCGCTGCCACCAGTCTTTAGCGTCCCGCCGAACTCCAAAGCGAATATCGCCAGCCAGTCGCACTTTTGGGTGATCGTCAATCAGTCCGAAGGTGTCTTGGCAGCCGTGGATTCGCAAACTGATGGCGAGGATGTCGATGCAGAGGAAATCAAGACCAACATCCCTAACGGCTTCTTGCAGCAATCGGTCGCCATCCGTCGACTCAACAGCGAACGCCCTAACTCTGCTTGGCAGTTGAAATTTCCCGAACGACAACAAGTTGCACCAGCGGTCGTCGCATTGGCCGCCCATACCACAATCATTGCCGCCGATGGAACATGGCGTTCTCGACATGACCTGCAGGTGCGGAATGAGTCGCGGCAGTTCCTGCCCATTATTCTGCCGGATGACAGCCGCATTCTGTATTGCCTTGTGAAGGGCAAACCGACGCGGATTGTTTCCCGGCCCAATGGCGAACAAACACTGTATCTGATTCCTGTTCCTCAGTCCGGCGAAATTTCCACACCGTTTGATGTGCAGTTCGCGCTGGCAGGCCGTCTGTCACAAGTCCCCCAAAACCTTGCGGGCGAAGCGATCCTTATCCCGGCACCTGAGTTCCCTGAGTATCGTGACTTCCCGGAATACGGGATCACGGTTTCTCGAAATACTTGGAGCGTGCATCTGCCCGCCGTCTGGCAAGCCACGTTGCTGAAAGATCCACGGCAATCGAACGTAGTCACCGCAGGTGATGGCGATTTTCAGGATGTGATGCTGCTGGCGTGCGTGGACAACACCAAGTCGATGCTGAATTCACTTACGTCGTCCCGGTCGTCCATCAAGCAATCCAGTCAAGGTGCTGAATTCTATTCGGAACTGAACCGTCAAAAGGTTCTGCTGCAAGGGCAACAGGGCAACGGTCGACAGGCAGAAGGTGAGCGAACTCAGGCACTGCAGCAAATTGAAAAGCTGCTGGAAGAACAGCAAGACATCTTCCCACAGGACAGCGATCTGTATGCCGGGTCTCAGGTCAACGGCATGGCAGGCACCCAGCCATCGTCTGGTGGAAATCGTTATCTGGAACTCCAAGAACTAACAGCAAACTCGCTGAACATTGACAACAACGACGCTCTGTTTTTTAGCAATAGTGCTGCTGGCGAAAAAGCAAATTCGGGGCCAGAGCCAGTCGCGAAATCATTAGCCGACGCCAAAGCGCTGATGTCTCAAAAATTCGGTTTCTCATTGCCGACAAGTGAATCTGCAGCTGTCGAGCCAACGGCCGTGGAATTGGACAAATCCAAACTCGGTCGTTTTGTGACGCCTGGCAAAAAAGAGGCGGCCAAGGCCGTGCCGAAGCCTGACATCGAGAAAGGTTCGCAGCTCCTAAATCGTCGTCAGTTCAACATCGAACAACAGCAGAATGCGGTCGCCGGCCAACTGAGCAATGAGCTTGGACAAGTCCAAAGTCGCAGCACCGCCGTGCGAGAACTGGCTGAAAACAATGCTGCTGTCCAGTTAGAGTTCCGGCAGCCAACCGCTGATGACGGGCGAAATCCGTTTGACGTTGTTGGTGGGGAATTGGCGGCAGAAGGCTTGCTGTCGCTGAGTTTTCAGATTCCCGAAGACGGCGTACAACATGACTTCACGCGGACAGGCGGAAACGCTGTGTTAACACTCAACGTCCGCAGCAAAACATCCGTCAACTGGGCACTCGGAATCGTATGGGCGGTTGGCTGTCTGATTGGCGGCCTGCTGCTATTCAAAGGCGCGTTCGCAGGCAGCGTTTCGCTGCTGCAGAAACTGTGTTTTCTAACCGCTGTGGCAGCTTTGTTGGGCTGGTTGTGTTTCCCGAATCCAATTCGCAGCGTGGCATTCCTGATCTGCGCCGGGGCCGCCGTTTGCTACTGCCTGATTCTGATTTCAAACAGTTTCCGCAAGCCCAGTACAGCGTCCTAAAGCTGATGTAGCCGCCATCATGCGATTCGGTGATACTGTTGAAAAATTCAAAAGTGGCCGGACCTGACACAAGGCTGGGCACGTGCCTGCAGAATGGAGTCCAGCAGTCGATGGCCAATTCGCTTCACAATCAATTGAAGCTGTATTACGTGGAAGACGAAAGCCGTCATGAAGTCGATCTGGGCAACTACAGAATCGACGCCATTGATTCAGACGATCGACTGATTGAAGTCCAATGTGCGTCACTGCTGGCCATCCGAGACAAGATCCGCGATCTGACGCAAACTCACAAAGTCATCGTCGTCAAGCCCTTGGTTGCCCGCAAAAAACTACTCAAGAAAGCGCGGCGCAACGGGAAGGTCGTCAGTCGACGTTACAGCCCGAATCGCGAAACGCTGGCCAATGTCTTTGAGGAACTGGTACACTTCACAAACGCGTTTCCTCACCCGAATCTGCAGCTGGACGTGTTGCTGACCGAACAGGAAGAAGTCCGAGTTCCCGCAAAACGAAAGACGTGGCGGAGGAAACACAGCGTTCAGGATCGCACGCTGGTGGAAGTCTTGGAAACCCATTCTCTGCAGTCGGCCGCAGACCTGTGGAATGTACTGGACATCGACGTCCCCGACATTTTCACCACCGCCGACTTGGCCGCCGGCGGCAAGATGCCACGCTGGCTGGCCCAGAAGGCGGCGTACTGTTTTCGTGAAATGAATGACATCGAAGCCTGTGGAAAACAGGGCAATGCCATTCAGTATCGCCGAAACAAAGATTCCGACCGCATCGCCGCCTGACATTCTTGTTAGAAACAGACTTCACTTTGGCAGTCTGAAATGACACGCTACCTTAATTGGGATGGCGATTTCGGCGTGATATGCTGTCCGTCATGGGGATAACTCGACGTTTGCCCACAGTGGTCGCGGGCCACAGCCAGCCTGCTTGGAGTTTCTGCGTGACATCGGTTCCAAAGTTGAGGAATACGAATTGTGGATCAAACGGCCGAGTTTCCTGCACCGGGCCAGATAGCCCGGGTTCGACAGCGCACCTACCTTGTGGAAGAGGTCGTCAAACCGAAGCGTGTTGCTGATAGCACGCTCGTTCGTTTGTCCTGCGTTGATGATGACAATCAGGGACAACCGCTGGAGGTTCTCTGGGAGAATGAACTCGATCCTCAAATCCTGACCGGCGAAGCATGGGAACAGGTTGCTTCGAGAGGCTTCGACGAATCTCGTCTGTTTGCTGCCTATCTGAACACGCTGAAATGGAATTGTGTAACGTCAACCGACCCGAAGCTGTTCCAGTCGCCATTCCGCGCTGGAATACGGCTGGACGCTTATCAGCTTGAACCACTGCGGAAAGCGCTGCTGCTGCCGCGAGTCAATCTGTTCATTGCCGATGACGTCGGTCTCGGGAAGACGATCGAAGCCGGTTTGATCGCTCGCGAGCTGTTGCTTCGCAAAAAGGTGAGAGAAATTTTCGTTTCGTGCCCGCCGTCAATGCTGCTGCAATGGAAGGAAGAATTGGAATCCCGGTTCGGCCTGACCTTCGAAATCCTTGACAAGGATTACATGAAGCGAGTTCGTCGGGAACGTGGTTTCAGTATCAACCCATGGGGAACGCACACGCGATTTCTTGTGTCTCACCGACTGCTGATCGACGAAAACTACACAGGTCCGCTCCGAGATTATCTGGGCAACTTTCGTGCTGGCTCGCTGTTCGTTCTGGACGAAGCCCACCATGCGGCGCCATCCAGTGGCGCAAAGTACGCGATCGACTCGCAATTTACGCGAGCCGTCCGAGACCTCGCACCGCGGTTTGAGCATCGTCTGTTTCTGTCAGCTACTCCTCATAACGGTCACTCCAACAGTTTTTCAGCTCTGCTGGAAATCCTCGACCCGCAACGTTTCATTCGCGGGGTTCCCGTCTCGGCGAAACACCGCGACGAAGTTGTTGTCCGCCGAATCAAAGAAGATATTCGAGCCATCCAGGGTGGCTTTCCAAAACGCAACGTTGTGCAGGTCAGTATCGACGGGCTGCCCGACGACGCACCCGAACTGCGCCTGTCGCATCTGCTGAACGAATACCGGCAGTCCCGCGAAGAACGTCTGAAGGATGAAACGAAGCGAAAGCAGGCAGCGTCGGGATTATTGGTAACGGGGCTGCAGCAACGGCTCTTGTCATCCATCGAAGCATTCGCCCGAACGCTGAAAGTGCATCGTAAGACGGTCGTTCGACAGTGGGAAAAGATGCAGGTGGAGTCATCTCCGGCTGACGACGCGCAGTCTCTCGACTTGCTGACCGGCAGTGTCGACTACGATGATGACCGCGCGACACTGGAAGAAGACCAACTGCAGGCAGAAGAAGATGCTCAGTTCGAAGCGGCGTCCGCAGCCACGCTGGGACCGTTCGAAGACCGTTCCGCCAAACAGTTATTCACGCACGAACAAAAACTGCTGGACGAAATGACCGACATCGCGGCACAGGCACGCGGTAAATCAGACTCTCGCACGGAAAAGCTGATTGAATGGATTCGTGACCATCTTTGCCCGGATCTCGGGCAGGCAGGAGCCGAATGGAATAATACCCGAGTCCTGATCTTTACCGAATACGACGACACCAAACGCTATCTGGTCGGGAGGCTTGAAGCGGCCATTGCCGACAGCGACAAAGCGTCGCAGAGAATTCAGGTTTACCACGGACCAACACCGGTCCCCAAGCGTGAAGAGATCAAGCGGGCGTTCAACACTGACCCGCGAAAACACCCGGTTCGAATTCTGATCGCCACTGATGCCGCCCGTGAAGGACTGAACCTGCAGGCTCACTGCAGCAACCTGTTCCACTTCGATGTTCCGTGGAACCCCAGTCGAATGGAACAACGCAACGGCCGAATCGACCGCAAGCTGCAACCCGCATCCGAAGTCTTCTGTCACTACTTCGTCTACAAACAACGACCGGAAGATCGCATCCTGCAGGTGCTGGTCCGCAAGACGGAAACGATCAAGGAAGAACTCGGCAGCTTGTCGCAGGTCATCGATTCGCGATTGGCCAAATCACTCAGTCAGGGCATTCGTCACAAGACCATCGATTCGCTCGAAAGCGAATTGGAAGCCACCGATCTGGACGACTCCCACAAAGCGGCCATTGAAAACGATCTGGAAGGTGCGCGAGAACGCCAACACGATCTTCGGAAACAGATCGACCGTCTGCGCACGCTGCTGGAGAATTCCCGCCAAAGTATCGGACTCAGCGATCAGCACTTCAAAGCGGCGATTTCCAGTTCGTTACAACTGATGGGGGCGGAGCAGCTACAACCGAAGCAGGACGAAGGCGGCCTGAGTTGTTTTCATTTCCCGGCCATCGACGAACGCTCAGGTGCCGATCCGACGTGGGCAGAAACGATGGACACTTTAAGAGTGCCACGCAAGCGAGGCGAAAAGCTGTGGGACTGGCGGCGAGATTCTCCGATCCGTCCGGTGGTGTTCGAAGACACGGGCCTGGTCGGCGACGACGTTGTGCATCTGCACCTTGAACAACGGGTGGTTCAACGGCTACTGGGCCGCTTCACCGCTCAGGGATTCGTCCACCACGACCTTTCCCGAGCCTGCTTTGCTCAGGCCACGGATTCCATTCCCCGAGTGATTCTGCTGGGGCGTCTGTGCCTATACGGCGTTGGAGCCGCTCGGCTGCATGAGGAGCTGATTCCGGTGACCGCTCGCTGGGCCAACCCGGACATCCGCAATGGAATGCTGGCGCCGTATGCCAAAGACACAGAACAAAAAACTCTGGCACTGCTGGAAGACTCGCTGTTGAAGACGCACGGCATCAAGCTGACGCCGGAAGTCACAAGCCAGCTTCAGCAAGCGGCCGCCGGAGACATCCGTGAGCTTCTGCCGCACCTTGAAACGCGTGGCGAAGAATACGCGGCCGACGCGGAAAAGAAGCTCGCGACACGTGGAGCCGCGGAGGCCAAAGCCATGCGGGAGATTCTGGAGACTCAACGAAAGCACATCTCAGACACCATCAAACGAATTTCCAAGCTGGATCCGAACCAAATGCGACTCGACTTCGGCGACGACGATGATGAGCTGCTGCAACTGGATGCCAACAAGCGCCATTGGGCGAAACGGTTGGAAGAACTTCGTGAAGAACTGCGGACGGAGCCCGCTCGAATCGAGGACCTGTACACCGTTAATGCCACACGCGTGGAACCGGTGGGTTTAGTATACCTCTGGCCGGTGACGGGATAGGCAGCATGAGCCAACAGCACACGATTTACATGATTGCCGGTCCGAACGGAGCGGGCAAGACCAGCTTTGCCGAACAGTTTCTGCCCGACTTCGTTGACTGTCGCGAATTCCTGAATGCGGACCTGATTGCTGCGGGACTGGCACCGTTCGCACCGGAATCTCAGGCGCTGCGGGCTTCACAATTGATGTTGGAGCAGATGCACGGGCTTGTCGAACGAAAACAGAGTTTTTCTCTGGAAACAACGCTGTCGGGGCGCAGCTACAGTCAGTTGATCCCCAAATGGCAGGCCGCCGGATTCCACGTGACCTTGTTTTTTTTGTGGCTGCCGTCTGACGATCTCGCTGTCAGGCGAGTGGCAGAGCGCGTCAAACAGGGTGGGCATAACATTCCGGAGCCCGATATTCGGCGGCGATACACGCGAGGAATCAACAACCTGTTCAATCTCTACTTACCACGTGTTGATGCGGCCTACGTCTACAATGCGGCCGTCCTGCCGCCGGTTGCGGTCTGGAAGTCCGAGACGGGCGACGAAACGACCATCGCTGCCGCCGCATGGCAAACCATCCGCCGTCAGGCAGGAGAAGCAAAATGATCGAAAAAAATGACAAAGCACGTTCGATGTCCGAACTGGCCGATGCTGCCTTCGAGGCAACGGCACAGCAGGTATTGAGTCGGGCGCGTGGAACCGGCACGGACATTTTGGTGTGGCGCGACAATCGAATTGTCAGTATCAATCCCGATGACTTTGAGGCGGAACGAAAAACGAATGGCGAAGACAGTCGAGACAAACAGTAATGCCCAAATCACCTGAAGAATACGCTCACATCGAATGGCTGGGCTATGTCCAGCCTGTGGGCCTTGTCGTGTCGATTCCAGCCATGCTGGAGGCGCAGTGTTACATCAATCGGAACATCATGTCCGAGCACGCTCGTTTTCTGAGCTGCCTACTGCGTGATAAATTCGACGAAGTCATTCCGCAACTTCGCAGCCTGACAGAGTTCATTCACAACGTGCTGGGCTGGGAAGCCGACGACCTGCAGGCAGTCCCGAAAAAAGGGGCTCTGACCGGCACAATGGCTTCACTGGAAGTTGTGTTGCCGCAATATCACGAGACGCTGCGGCCGACGCATGCGGTTCCTGTCTTCAATCCCACCGAAGGTCAGCCCCGATGGATGATGCTCGTTCAGGAACTCGAACACGGCACCGAACTTGATGAACCTAACGCAGCCGATTCGGCCAAGCATTGGAACGCGGCTCCTCAGGCAAAGTTTGAACGTCTGCTGCGAGAAACGAACGTCCCGATCGGGTTGCTGGTTGGCTACGAATCGTACCGAGAGGTCGAATCCACCGAGACCAGCTATCGTCACGTGATTCGGCTGGTGTATGCACCGCGAGGCGAAACCAGCGGCCACATGACTTT
Organism: Fuerstiella sp.; assembly: GCA_041688835.1. Taxonomy (GTDB): domain Bacteria; phylum Planctomycetota; class Planctomycetia; order Planctomycetales; family Planctomycetaceae; genus Fuerstiella. Next base: position 446 of record JBDNHJ010000144.1, on the reverse strand, counting down.
CAACGTGGCCGAAATGGCGACGGTTGCCGGTCGCCCCCTGTTTGCGGCCATGCATATGCTGCTGCGTGAAGACCGTCTGTTTTCGGTGGAAGAAAATCAGCGGCTGCCCGCGATTCTGGCGAACAGTCGCAAGTATCAGAACACGGTTTCCACAAAGCTGGCCGAACAGGTGTTGGCCGCTTTGTACGAGCTGATGCGAGGCTTCCAGGCGGCCGACGACGTTCGCAAAGGCGACCTGCTGCGAGAAATCCTGGCAAACGATCCTATTAACCCCACACGAAACTACCAAGAGCTAGGCAAACACCTGTGCAATCTGTGATTGGCGAAAGAAGCCTTTGATTCGATCGGGAAATCCGGAGATATTGTCGAGAATGCGTTCGAGTGTTGCCCGGAAGTCTGGGGTGTCTCCCGGAAGTGGTTCGTTCTTCAGATTCTGTTTGACGTCG
>JBDNHJ010000143.1:0-22228 GCA_041688835.1 Fuerstiella sp. | reverse complement strand
TGGCGGACCTGCCCATCCGCAACGCGGCGAGTCCGTCGGACAAACCGCCGGACCTGACCGACCTGCTCCCGGATGTCTGGCTCGCAGCCCATCCCCAACACCGCTGGGAAATCGACGAACTTCGTGAAAAAGAACGAGAACACTCCAGACAGCAAAAGATCAACAAACGAAAATCCCGCTAAAGCAACACCCGTGCTTCACCGTGCGCTTACGGTTAGCCGTTTGACCAAAGTACACCTAGCATAAGGACATGGTGTTCAGACATCAATCAGATGAGTACACTACAAATGCAATTTGGCAATCGCATTCGAGAGCTTCGAGAAGAAACGGGCCTCACACAGAAGGAACTGGCTGAACGTCTCGACGTGAGGATCAGTTACGTGAACAAGGTCGAGCAAGAACGGCTGTATTTTAGCGACTCTCTGTTAGCCAAGTTCATACATCGACTCGCCGAGGAGTTTAACGGCGACGAGGACGAACTTCTGTTGCTGGCCGACAAAGTGTCGGATGCCGTCCGAAAGAGAGTCCGTGAACGCCTTGAAGCGTTCAAAGAAATTGCCGGACTGAATGATCAGCAACTCGACAAAGTCGTTGCGTGATGGAAATCGGGCGAGCAGAAAAAGATAGCCTCATTGACATCTCGCACGCCGAACGCAATTATGAGATGTCTGGGTCGATGCTGCAGCGATTTGGGCGATTCTCGTACGGAAACCACAACGCAATTCTTCGAGCCAACTTGACAGAAGACTTGGATGCTCTGCAGCAATTTGTCACAGTGATCCAACTTGGTAATGAGTCGTTTGTCCCCTGATGTTGCTGTGAGCACATCAATTCGAGAGATGTTTACTCAACCAATGCCACACAAGAAGGCCAACCTACCTCAAAAAATATGTGTCGTCTGTAGGCGATCGTTCCTGTGGCGGAAAAAATGGGCGAAGGTTTGGGACGAAGTCAAGTATTGCAGCGACGGGTGCCGCAAAAGCCGTGATCAGAAGGCGACCAACAAGTCAGCGAAATCATGAAACGACTTCTCGCCATTCTCGGTGCTCTGTTTCTTTGGGCCGTCGCAGCGTTCTGTGGGTTTGGCTTCTTGGCGACTTTTGAGCCGACGAACAACACCACTCAGTTTATCACTTTTCGGATCGGTTATGCCGTGATCGCTTTGGGCTGCTTTGCGGGAATGGGTTTCTTGATCGCAAACTCACTTAGAAAATAAAGGCAGAAAATCATGCAACGAACACGCGTTAACAAATCCACTCGTCGATTGTTTCTAGGAACCTCAGCCAGCGCGATTGCGGCAGGATTGTTGCCGGCGTCGGCACACGGGTTTCAGACTGCGGGAAATCTGCATGTCGGCACGTTTCGATTTGATGTGACGCCGCCGATGGGACACTCGCTGTGTGGAGGATGGATCAAACCGGTCGAAGCGGTCGACGACCCACTGGAAGCAATCGGTTACGTACTGTTGGGAGCGGGGCAACCGATTGTGGTTTGTGTCGTCGACTGGACGGGGCTGCTGAACAACGCTCACGTGCAATGGCGCCAGGCGCTGGCGAACGCTGCGGGGACGTCAATCGAACGCGTGACTGTACACTGCGTCCATCAACACAACGCTCCGTTCGCCTGTGTCGACGCCGAACAGATCATTCTGGAACAGGGAGATCTACCACATATCGTAGAACTGGACTTCTTCCAACGATGTCTCGACGCCGGAAGTGCGGCGGTTGCGGAGGCACTGAAACAAACGATTCCTGTGACTCACATCGCCACGGGAGAAGCCAAGGTTCAGAAAGTGGCTGGTAATCGTCGCATCCTTGGGCCGGACGGAAAAGTTGCATCGCAGCGCGGCAGCAGTTCAAAGAATCCTGAGCATCAGAAACTGCCGGAAGGCCTCATCGATCCGATGCTGAAGACCGTGGCTTTCTACAACAACCACCGCAAGCTGGTGGCGAGTCACTACTATGCCTGCCATCCCATGAGCTACTACGGCGACGGGCGAGTGAGCGCCGACTTCTGCGGACTCGCCAGAAAAGAACGTCAGTTGCAGGAGCCGGATTGCACTCATTTGTACTTCAACGGCTGCGGCGGAAATATCGGAGCTGGAAAGTACAACGATGGCTCCCAAGAAATGCGGCCTGTGCTGGCGAAGAGAATCCTTGACGGCATTGTGGGATCAGAACAGAAACTTGATCCGCAGCCGATTACATCGATTCGCTGGGACACGCACGACATCCAGCCGCCGAGCGACAAGCGCTTCGACGAAGAAGCGATCATGCGTGTTGTTAACGATAAGGAGCAGCCCGTTGTCAGTCGTAATCGTCCAGCATACACGGTCGCGTGGCTGCGCAGAACGGCGGCAAAAGTGCCCATCACTCTCAGTTCGCTGCACGTGAACAATGCTTCGCTGCTGCACCTGCCGTCCGAATGTTTTATCGAATATCAACTGGGAGCTCAGGCTGCTGTGCCGAACCGATTCGTGGCGTGTGCGGCGTACGGAGACGGTGGACCGTGGTACATTCCAACGGCTGAAGCGTATCCTCAGGGCGGCTATGCGGTGAGTGTGGCATGGTGCGATCGCGCGATCGATGAGATTCTGACGGCGGGGATCAGCGCGTTGCTCAAGAGCGGAGAAGCCTGAAAATACGTTGCAGAATCGAGAACGAGGGACGAGGAAGAAGGACGAGTGCGAGATCGCTGCCGCTGACTTCGGCATTCGTCATTCCGTGTTTGACATTCGACATTCGTCGCCTGACTCTTGCGTCGAGGCTGGTGATGCTGAATAATGTTGGACCCGCCTCTTTTCCCGCCGAGACACGACATGCTGCGTCTCCTGTTTCTCCCTGCCTTGATTCTGTCAATCTTACCATCGGCCAGCGCCGATGACGTGTTGTTTGAAAAGCACGTGCGACCGATTCTGAAGGCTCATTGTTTTCAATGTCACGGCGAAGCCGGTGAAACGGAGGGTGGCCTAGATCTGCGTTTGCGTCGCCTGATCGTCGCTGGCGGCGAATCGGGACCGGCGATCGTGCCTGAACACGCCACAAAAAGCCTGCTGCTGGAACGAGTTCGTTCCGGTGAAATGCCGCCGGGGGATGGCAAGCGACTGAGCAACACAGAGATTCAGCTTCTGGAGCACTGGATTCAAAGTGGAGCACGCACGGCACGCGACGAACCGACCGACCTTGGTGACGGTCCCATATTCACCGAAGAAGAACGCAGCTATTGGGCGTTTCAACCGGTCCAACGACCGAGCGTCCCTGAATTGAAAGCCGCAGCTGATGCGCGCACACCGATCGATGCATTCCTCCTGACTCGGCAGTCCGAATTCGCTGCCGACGCCGACCGGGAACGACTGATTCGGCGGGCTCATTTTGATCTGATCGGATTGCCACCGAATCCCGAAGCAGTCGATGCGTTCGTGGATGACAGCAGCAGCGAGGCATGGGAACGGCTCGTCGATGAATTGCTGGCGTCACCACATTATGGAGAACGCTGGGGACGGCATTGGCTTGACGTGGCGGGCTATGCAGATTCAGAAGGCTACTCGGATGAAGATCGAGTTCGTCCTCACGCGTGGCGCTATCGAGATTACGTGATCCGGTCTTTCAACGCTGACAAACCGTTTGATGCATTTGTCCAGGAACAACTAGCCGGCGACGAAATGGTGCCTCTGCCGCACAGCAATCTTTCGTCCGCAGCCATTGAAAAACTGACAGCCACAGGATTTCTGCGAATGGCTCCTGATGGCACAGCGTCGAGCGGTATCGACAAAGCGGCCGCTCAGAACCAGACGATCGCGGATACTCTGCAGATTGTGGCCACGTCGTTGCTGGGACTCACCGTCAATTGTGCTCAGTGTCATGATCATCGATACGATCCTATTCCGACGGCTGACTACTATCGTTTGCGAGCGATCTTCGAACCGGCGCTGGACTGGAAGCAATGGAAAACGCCCGTTGGTCGACAGATTTCGCTGTACACGGACGCTGATCGTGAACAGGCCGCGAACATTGAAGCGGAAGCCGTGGTTGTTGACAAACAGCGACAACAAAAGGCCCAAGAGTACATTACTCGAACGCTGGAAGAAGAACTGCTGCTGGTACCTGCGGAAAAGCGTGACCAATTACGAACGGCCTATCGTGCGGCTGGCAAAGACCGCGATGAACAGCAAAACACGCTGTTGAAAGATTACCCCAGCGTCGCCAGCATCAGTGAGGGTTCGCTGTACCTGTACGATCGTCGTCGAGCGGAGCGGGCGGCAAAGATTGACGCTGAACGAAAGCAGAAGGCAAAACGCTTTGTCACCGAAACCGCACAGCAGGCGTTGGACGGCGTTCCGGCTGCTGACAGAGATTGGGTGGGTGTTGCGCTGAATGTGGCCGCGGCGCAAAGGTCTTCACAGCAGACGGAGTTGCTGCAGAAGTATCCGAGTGTTCTGGTGACTGAAACGACGCTGTCGCAGTTTGCTCCGGAAGCGGCTGCCGAGTTGCAGCGTGACGTCGTAGCGGCACAGGAACTTCGCGACAGCAAAGCCGCCGACGATCTAAAGAAATACGCGGACAGAGCAGCAGAGATTCGCACGCGTAAACCGACGGAAGGATTCTTGCGAACGCTGACCGAAGTGCCAGGGAACACGCCAGCGACCTTTGTGTTTTATCGAGGCGATCACGAGCAGCCAACAGCAGCAGTGCAACCGGGAGATCTTTCGATTCTGTTAGACTCGGCCGCCATTCCCGAGAACAACGAAGTCCTGCCAACAACGGGACGCCGGCTGGCCTTTGCGAAGTATCTGACCAGTGGCAGCCATCCGTTGTTTGCCCGTGTCATCGTCAACCGCCTGTGGCTGCATCACTTTGGTCGAGGCCTTGTGGAATCACCCGGTGACTTTGGTTTTCTTGGCAGCCGCCCAACTCATCCGCAACTGCTCGACTGGTTGGCGGCAGAATTCGTCGACAGCGGGTGGAGTGCAAAACACATCCACCGACTGATCATGCGTTCGACCGTGTATCAGCAGGCGTCTCGTACTGAATCAGTGTCGTCCGCAGGCGCGGATTACGTCGGATATCCGCTGCGTCGATTGGAATCTGAGACGATCCGCGACGCCGTACTTTTGGTGAGCGGACTATTGAACACAAAACAGTTTGGTGAGCCCGTTCCAGTAATGGAAGACGCTGTCGGGCAGATCGTGATCGGCCGAGAGAACCTCGACGGCGAACGCAAACCCACAAATACGGTGGCGTTAAACGACGAAGAATATCGTCGCAGCATTTACGTTCAGGTTCGTCGGACGCGGACGCTTTCCATGTTCGAAACCTTCGATGCACCCATGCTAAGTCCCAATTGCGACCAGCGAAGTTTCTCGACGTCCACACCGCAGTCGCTGTTGATGATGAACAGCAATTTCGCGTTGACGTACGCCGATGCATTCGCAAAGCGGGTGATCAACCTCGCCGGCAGCGTCAATGAAGAACGCATCACACTGGCGTGGCGGCTGGCATTCGGAATGCAGCCTTCAGACGATGAAATCCAACAGGCGGTGAAGTTTTTGTCCGACCTGAAGAATCAACTTCGGCAGCAGGATCCGAAACTCAAGGACATCGACGCAGACCAGAACGTCTTCGCCGTATTCTGCCAGGCGCTGCTGAGTTCGAATCGGTTTCTTTATGTTGAATAGAAGGACAGATAAGTGACCCACGATCCGGCCAACCAGTGGAACCGCCGCGACTTGCTTCAGGGCGGTGCGTTCGGACTTGCTCCCGTCGCTCTGTCGTGGATGCTGCAGCAGGACGACGTGTTTGCTGAAAAGATCAAGCCGAACCTTCGCCAGCAGGAGTACTCACTGGCGGAACATCCGTCGGAGAATCAGCCGACGGCGAAGGCGATGATTTCGCTGTTTATGCAGGGTGGGCCGAGCCACATCGATCTGTTAGATCCAAAACCGGAACTCAATCGACTGGACGGGCAGAAGTTTCCGGGCACGATCAAGTACGACAACGCTGCTCAGGCAAGTTCACGAGTGCTGGGTTGTCCGTGGAAGTTCCGGCAGCACGGCGAATGTGGCACGCCTGTTTCCGAATTACTGCCTGGCCTGACCGAAGTCGTCGATGACATCGTTGTGGTGCGGTCGACGTGTACGGGGGTTAACAATCATGGTCAGTCAATTCACGCGATGAACTCCGGCCGCACTCAGCGCGGCCGCCCTTCTCTGGGCAGTTGGCTGACCTACGGTTTGGGTGCCGAAACCAACAACCTGCCCGCGTTCGTCGCCATGACCGATCCCAAGGGCATCCCGGTAGAAGGCGTGTTGAACTGGTCGAACGGATGGCTGCCGTCACTGTTTCAGGGCACCGTTGTTCGGCCACAGGAACCCCGCATCCTGAATCTGGAACCGCCCGCCAGTCGACGAGGCTTCGTGCAGCAGTCGTACCTGCAGTACCTGCGTCAGTTGAACGAACAGCATCTCGAACAGAATTCCGGCAATTCTGAACTTGCTGCAAGAATCGCTAATTATGAACGAGCCGCTCGGATGCAGACGGCGGCTCAGGAAGCTCTGGACATCAGCCAGGAAACCGCCGCCACCCAGAAGTTATACGGCATCGATAATCCGGAATCAGAAGAATATGGGAAGCGTTGCCTGATCGCTCGTCGTCTGATCGAGCGTGGCGTCCGCTTTGCTCAGGTGTACACAAAAAACCAATACTGGGATCATCATGGTTCCATTCGCACATCGTTGCCGGCGGCGTGTCGCAAGACAGATGTTCCCGCCGCAGGGCTCGTCAAAGACCTCAAGCAACGTGGACTGCTGGATTCGACGATAGTCCACTGGGGTGGAGAAATGGGCAGGTTGCCAGTGATTCAAAACGACGCCGGCGCCGCCAAAGTTGGACGGGACCACAACACCTACGGCTTCACGATGTGGTTGGCTGGCGGCGGATTCCGGCAAGGGGGAACGTACGGCGAAACAGACGAATTCGGCCATCACGCCGTGACCGACGTGGTCAATCACTTCGACTATCATGCAACTTTACTGCACCTCTTTGGAATTGACGCCGCGAAGCTAGTGTTCAAACAGAATGGACGTGAAGAATCGCTGCTTGATGGCCAAGCCGGAAAAGTCGTCAAAGGAATTCTCGCCTGATCCGTCGGCGGCGACTGTTTCGGAGAGCTACCGCGTATGACGCTGAAGATACACACCATTGGAAAGGAATAGACGCATGTCTCAAAACCGACTTCTGTTCGTGATGGCAGCCGTTGCCATCCTGCTGATACCGACTGGCGGTCACTGTCTGGAACCCGATCCACCGGACGGCTTCCGCGCTTTGTTCAATGGTAAAGATCTGGACGGCTGGTACGGACTGAATCCGCACAGCGTCGCAAAGCTGACCGGTGAAAAAAAGGCAGCCAGCCTGCAGGAACAACGGTCAGCATTTCCTCAGCACTGGCGCGTCGAAAATGATGAACTGATCAACGACGGCCATGGGGCTTATGCAACGTCGACTGAGGAGTTTGGCGACATCGAGTTTCTAATAGAATACAAAACCGTGGCCAAGGCGGACAGCGGAATCTATCTGCGTGGCACGCCGCAGGTTCAGATCTGGGACTGGAATCAGGCCTTTGACCCCAAACGCCCAACGCGAAAACCGCATCTGGGTTCCGGTGGTCTGTTCAACAGTACACCGGGGCAGCCCGGTCGCGATCCAATGATCTTTGCCGACAAACCATTCGGCGAATGGAATCAGTTTCGGATTCGTCAGATTGGCCCTCGGACATGGGTTTGGCTGAACCAGAAGCTGGTTGTCGATGGTGCGGTGATGGAGAATTTCTGGGATCGCAAGCAACCGCTGCCCGCAAAGGGGCCGATCATGCTGCAGACTCATGGTGGTGAGATCCGCTGGCGAAATATCTTCGTGCGAAACATCGATGCCGAAGAAGCACAGGACATCCTGTCCAGCGAGTCTGAGTATTCCGGACTTGCCGCAGCCCTGACACTGCATGCCTCCTTCGACAAATCCCTAGACGCGGACTTTTCCCGAGGCGACCGAACAAGCTATGTGAAGCAGGGAAAAGAGTTACTGCACGCCGAAGTCAACGAAGATGCGAAGCTGGTTCCGGACGCCGGAAAGTTTGGCGGAGCGTTGCACTTCACCAAGAAAAGTCGTTTTCAGCCGGCCTTCAAGGACTCCGGCGTGTTGGGCTACAACAACAGCGATTGGAACACCACAGTTTCCGTCTGGCTGCGGCTGAACCCGGACAAAGATCTGGAACCCGGTTACTGCGATCCGGTGCAGATTGTTGGAGACGATGGAAAGAAGGGTTTCATCTTTCTGGAATTTTCAAAGGACGAGACGCCGCGCTACTTTCGGTATGCGATCCGGCCACTGTTCGACATCTGGAACCCCGACAACGTTTCGTGGGCCGACATCCCCTTCGAAAAACGCCCGATGGTGCAGGTCGAACGACCTCCGTTTACACGAGACGCGTGGACTCACGTCGTGTTCACGATTCAGAACGTGAACAACAAAGACAAAAAAACACGGAACGGGCGTTTGTATCTGAACGGCGAACGACAGGGGACGATCGAAGGCTGGGATCTCACGCTGGACTGGGATGCGTCTCAGGTTCTGCTGGTGCTGGGAGCTTCATATGTTGGCCACATGGATGATCTGGCTGTGTTCGACCGCGCGTTGAGCCAAGATGAAATTGATCAGGTCTATCAGCTGAAAGCCGGAGTCAGCAGTATCTACAATTCGGTAAAATAAGATATTGCGGATCGCGCCATTCCCATCATCGTGGGGTACGCCAACGGGCATGTCGGCTACATTGCAACATCCGATTCCTATGATGTCGGCGGTTACGAACCGAACACGTCGAAACTGACACCTGAAGCGGAAAACATGATTCTGACGGAACTCAGTCTCCTTGCCGATCAAGTGGTTGGCGATGTCTTCGAATCGTTTTCGAAACATCCCAAAGAAATCAAACAACGGGAGCAGGCTGAACAGGCCCGCGCTGGCAATTCACTATCGCCGCAATCGCTACGCGCGCAGTTGAAGTGACCTGCATTGAAGCACTGCGTTGAAAGGTGACAGCATGAATGGCATTCGATTCTTTCCAGCGGCCGTCGCGATTTTCGTTTGTTTGATGGTGGCTGCGTCGCCGCAAGCGACGGCTCAACAGACGACGGCCGCTTCGCCCGCTGAGATCACGCGGATTACTCAGAGGCTGGCGGATGGACGTCTGACCAGAATCGTCGGCTTTGGCGACAGTATCACTGGCGCCTATTATCACAGCGGCAGTCAGCGAGCGTGGACCGACATGCTGGCGAATACGTTGCAGAAGGCAAACCCAAGAGCCAATCTGCAAATGATCAACGCCGGCATCAGCGGACACACCACCGTGAACGCTCTGGCGCGAATCGAGAAGGACGTGATCGCAAAGCAGCCGCATCTTGTCGTTGTGATGTTCGGCATGAACGACGTGACACGCGTACCGATCGAAACTTACGACAAGAACATACGTGAAATCGTTGATCGGTGTCAGAAGATTGGAGCTGCCGTTGTGCTGTGTACGCCGAACGGAGTTTCCGTCAACACCGACCGGCCGGAAGAAAAACTGGAAGAGTTTGCAGGCGTGGTGCGCGGCGTGGCTGCCGACGAGCAGTTGCCGCTTGTCGATTTCCTGAAAGACTGGCAGCAGTTTCGAGATCGAGATCCGGTCGGCTGGTCCCTGATCATGAGTGACGCGATTCATCCCAACATGAACGGTCACGTCCGCTTTGCCGAATTGATTACGGAATCAATTTGTGGCCGAACGGTTTCACTCATAGAACCGCCGCCTCCCTTCGATGCGCTGCACCACACTTTCGATCGACTCAGCAACAAAGAAACGGTGAAGATGGTGGCGATGTCGCCCTATGACCGCATCATTCCCGATCAAATGCGCCGCCATTTTCCTGATGCGGAATTTGATGTCACTGTCTGGCCAACGGAAGATCAATCGATCGCAGAAATAAGGGATTGGGCCAAACATGTGCGTGGTTCCAAACCGCATTTGGTGGTTCCTGCTGTTTCGTTGACATCACTGAGCGCGTCAGCGGAGACGTTCATCCCCAATTTTGAATGGATACTGAACCTGAGTTTTCAGTTTGGAGGGCGACCGTGGGATGTCGTCCCCGTGTTACCACTCGAAATGAACGCCCCGTCAGACATGCAACGGACCAATCTGACAAACGCGCGAAAGATTGCTGTCGGAAAAGATGTTCGTTTTATCGAACGCAGTGTTGACGACAGTCGGCCAATTGATGAAATCGTGAACGCTTGGATCACAGATCAAAAACGAGTCTGGCAGGGAACTCGAAACATCCTGCCGCCCAAGAACGCCAGCGTCTTGGTTCCCGCTCAGTCGTGGCCGCATCGGCCGGGGCCGCGAACCGTACGAGTTTCCGTTCATTTTCCGGGCGGGCTTCTTACGAATGTTGGCGAGCAGACAGGAATCATGCTGACGCTGCATAATTGGGGAGGTCAGGATTGCGCGGGCACGGCCAATCCGAATGCGCTTGCCGATCGACTGAACGTCGTGGCAGTCTGCGTGAATTATCTGCAGAGCGGGCGAGCCGATTCGATCGAGTCGCCGGAACCATACGATTTTGGTTACCTGCAGTCGCTGGATGCGCTGCGCGCTCTCGCTTATGTCCGCAGCGGCCTGAAACAGGCTGGTCGAACATACGACGATGGGCGAATGTTCTGCACCGGCGGATCCGGCGGTGGCAACGTTACGCTGATGGCCAACAAACTGGCGCCCCACACATTCGCGTGCGTGATCGACATGTGCGGAATGAAGAAACTCAGCGATGACATCGCTTTCCATCTGCCTGGCGGAAGCGGGCTGAATGCACGTTGGTCACGCGACGCTCAGAGCGTCAATTGTCTTTCTGTTGACGAACAGGAACTGAGATTCGTCGGGAATCCGGCCCATCTGGCGGCAATGAAATCATCAAATCACGATTGCCGGATCATTGTCGTCCACGGACAGGACGACACAACGTGTCCATTCGGCGACGCGAAGGAACTGGTCGACAATCTGCAGGCAGCAGGCCTCAATGTTGAACCACACTTTGTCGGCAAGCAAGACCTCGATGACAAAGTCTTCACGAGTTCCGGACATCCTCTTGGCAACCGCACAGAAATCGTCATGCAGGTTGCCGGAGATTATCTGAAGCCTGAAGGTGCAAAGTCCATTCGCCGCGGAGGCAAAACGAATTTTGACCTCAGAGAAGATGTTGAGTACTCAACGACAAACGGTCGATTCGTCATTTCGTACGCCACAGGCACACCTGTCGGGACATACGTGCCGTCGGGAGCGGACTAAAGACGTGGTAACAGCGGCATTCGCCAAGAATTTCGCCGCGAGGCTGCCGTCCTGCGGTTGATTTGGCCCCGTCTACAACACTTCACAGCCGCAACGAAAACAGCAAACCGCACTAAGAATCACACGCGGCAAGTGCCTGATTAACCTGCCCTTCGTTTCTGGCTCCAACAAGCACGGACGTGATTCCCGGTTGTTTGAGGACCCACGACAAAGCCAGCTGCACATGCGATCGACCAGCCTTCCGACTGTCTTCGTCAAGTTGTTCTAATATCTGGTAGCCGCGTCCCGTGAAATAGATGTCCTGATGCCCTGGAATCACATCGAAGCGTGATCCCTGCGGAACGGCCTGCCCGGCGCGGTATTTCCCCGTCAGAAAGCCAGCGGCCAACGGACTGTAGCTGACCACTCCGATGCTTTCAGATGAACACAGTGGAAGTAGATCCGCTTCGATATCCCGCTGCACAAGATTGTACGGCGGCTGGACGGCAGCCATGCGACTTAGCCCGGTGTCGGCACTCAACGCCAGCGCTGCAGACAGCTGCTCCGACGAATAATTGCTGCAGCCGATGGACCGGACTTTGCCCTGATCAACCAACTGCGTTAAAGCGGAAAGCGTTTCTTCCAGTGGCGTGGACTCATCCCAGATGTGCGTCTGAAACAAGTCGACGCGATCCGTTTGCAAACGCTTCAGGCTGGCGTCCGCTGAAGAAATGATTCGTTCCCGAGTCAGTGTGCCGGTAACTTTTGTGGCAAGGACAATCTGGTCGCGCACACCTCGACTCGACATCCAGTCACCCAGCACTGATTCCGATGCGCCTTGGCCGTAAGCTTCGGCGGTATCGAAGAGCGTGATCCCGTTTTCGAAGGCATGGTCGAGGATTGACAGTGACGTCTGGTGGTCGACTTCGCGGCCAAATGTGACACACCCCATGCCGATTTTGCTAACGCTAAGGTCGGAATGACCAAGTTTTCCGTATTCCATCAGACTCTCACCAGTCAGAAGAATCGACTCAATCACAACGCCGTCCGTCAAATCGCTGACGACCCGACCGGCACGGCTGCGGTCTTGGTGGCGCTGCCGGTTTCTGCGGCCTTGTAGATTCCGTAGACAGTTCGCAAGGCGTTCAAGGATTCCTGCGTGGTGATCGGCGGAGCCGAGTTTCGTGCAACTGCCGTGATGACGCGAGCGACGAACGGTGAATATCCGCGAGGCTCTGTTGATTCTTCGAAGGTCTGCAATTGCTTCGCCTTTGCCCCTTCGTTCTCGTACCACGTCAGTTTCGGGCTGCCAATGGAATCAAGATTCATCCAGCCCTTCGATCCCCAGATACGAATCTGAGTGTGATAGCTGCTGTCGAGGTAGTAGCCGGAATTCAATGAACCAAGCATCCCGTTACTAAACCGCAGTGTGGCGACGGCAGAATCCTCAACCGTAATCGGCTGTCCGCCAATGTTGGTGATGGCACCGGTGGCTTCTGTGATGACGGTACCGGTCAGATGCATGGCAAGATCGAGCCAGTGGATTCCCAGCCAGATCAGATGCCCGCCACCGGAACGCATTTTGTCCGCGTACCACGTCGAGTGATACGCGGGGCGTGTCAGTCGCTTTTGATCGGCGACGATATGCATGTCGACGCTGTAAAGATCGCCAATGCGTCCCTGTCGGATGATCTTCCGCGCCGCCAGAGATTCCGGATTCACGCGGTTCGCAAACGCCAACATCAGATGCAGGTGCTTCGATTCGGCCAGGTTGGCCAGCTTCTCAAACGGATCAAGCGACACGCAGGCAGGCTTTTCGGCGAACACATGCGATCCCTCGTTCAAAGCAGCCTCAATGATCGGGGGCGCACTCTGCGCTTCCATCGAAATCATACACAGCGGTGGAGATTCCTGTTTCAGCAACTGTAAATGGCTCACATATGTTTGAGTCAGTTTGTCTTTGAGAACGTCCTGAGCATCCTTAACCCAGCGTTGGTCCGGATCTGCCAACACAACTTCATCGCAATCCTTTGCGGAAGCCAGTGCGGACAGATACGCCTTCATATGAGCACCTTGGGCGTGAGTCAGCAGGGCGACTTTCATGGTCTTGATCTCCGAACGCGACGAGCAATTCTAAAACAGCGTCACGCATGTGTAAGAATTCGGTTGGTGGCAGGAAGACTGATGGGATTCGAATAATGATAAATGCGGCAAACTTCGGATTCGTTTTCGATGACTGCTGTTGGCTGTTCAATGACGAAATCAGCGAAGTCGGTTTGGTTGAATGCCACGAACGCCAGTTGCAGACAATTGATCAATGGGACGGTGGTCTGTTTCAGGTCCGGAAAGTCCGGAAAGGCCACCGGCCCCGTGTCGACCTGATACATCTGTTTTTCAAGGCTGATGTTCATTGTCTTGACCGGACATTCGATCACGGCTTTCAGGGACGTCTCCGAATTGGTGATCTCCGTCTGCGATACCAGAGGAGCACCCTGTGCGGTTGCATCCCGAATCTCTTCCCATGTCTTCAGAACTCGCACGTCAGCGCCTTCGGGAATGAGTAGCCGAGGTTCTCCCCAAGCGTTCGGCAGTGGGATTGTTTCCCGATATCGTTCCGAATCCAAGCGCGCATGGCGGCGAAAAATTAGCCAGTGCCGATCGCCCACGATGGGCAGAAAATCGTAGTTGTCCGAAAGAAACAGATCGGAGTCGCCAAACGTGTTTTCGCTTTTACACGATGCACACTGGTAGAATTGGGTGCTGTTTCCGGTGGCTGTGTCGACAATTGTGGTCCGGCTTTCGATCCACAGCCGCAGCGAGTTCAGCGCCGATGTTCCGCAGACAAAGCTACGGCGATAGTCCAGACAGGACGGTGCTGTTGTGGAGTCTGCCGTCTTTCCATGAGCCTGTTTCATGATAACCATTCCTGCTGCGGTCAGTGACGAGACAGTCCCTGCGTGCTCCAGAAACTGACGTCGAGTGATTTCTGATTTGGTCATATCGGCCGTGCCCCGCGTCTAATGGTGGAATGGGATAATCACCGCCTGAAGCATTGCCGCCATCATTGGCCCGGTCACCGATGTCACCGATCAGGTTGTGCAGAATTGTAAAGCCATGGAATCGGCACGCGAGTGATCTGTAACGAATTCAGCCGAGGATACTCACAATGCGCCAGCAGAACGTGGTCGCCGACGAATTCGATCGCTGTGTAACAATACCAACCTTCCGGATCGGTGCCGATGTTTTGAACGTGCGTCCAGGTGACACCATCGTCTTTGGATATGGCAGCTGTAAAGGGACGTCGACCGACCGGTTTAATTTTTGCCAACGGATCATCGCCGTTGTTCCAAACCAACAGTAGATCACCAGACGACGGGATACGTTCGATCGACGCCGGTGAAGGATTGGGCTGAGAAATACTGGAACGCTGCAGTTCCGACCACGAGTCGCCACCATCGGCGGAATGAGATACCAATTGGCAATCTCGGCTGCGGCAGAACATCATCAGACGACCGTCTTTTAATTCTACGACACCGGGTTCCTGAGCGAGTAACTCAGATTCCAGAGTGCTGTTGCTGGAACGCCATGTCTTGCCATGATCATCCGACAGGTAGCAATGAATCTGAGCGGAATTTCGCCACTCGGGCCAACCAGGCCGATAATGAGTCGCCACCGGAACCACCAGCCGGCCGCTCTTTAACTGCACGACACGGTCGTTGTTCAGTACACGATAAGCCAGCTCATCTCGCGGCGTTACATAGGTCGGCTTTGACCACGTTCGCCCGTCATCGTCGCTGATCCGCAGCAACAGAAAATCCAGAAAAGCGTAGTTTTCGCCCGGCGGACTGGCGTACTTCTGAATATAAAAAAGTGCGATCCGACCATCATGTAATCTCAACAGCGAAACAGACATCAGATTCGCCTCGTTGTCTTCTCGGGCGACCACCGGAACATCGTCGCTGGTCCACGTCTGCCCCTGATCGGATGAGTACCGGGCCACGAGCTCCGCCGTTGCATGGTCACTCTGGCCAACAAACTTTGTGTAGACCAGCATCAGCCGACCATCTTTGAGCTGAATGAAATCACCTTCGCTGTTGCGATCATTGCCCGGCTGCGGAGCAATTCGCATTGGTTTCTCAATTCCTTCAGGAACCCCCTGAGGTCTGCGGTCGTCGGCATCCGCAGAGCTTGCCGCGAAGGAGACACATAGCATTGCAATGAATGGAATTCTTAAACGCACAAACATCTCGTTCTCCCAATGGTGTGGCGACTCTGCCAATGGATTAAATTTGGCCCCGACGCTGCCCTTCAGCATAAACAGGGACACGTTCCAAAGGCCAGTATGACGCGGCGAATAGCAGTGAACAAGGTCTTCCGCTGCGAGATGACTGCATAGCTTACATTGATTCACAGGTTTTGCGATCAGCTGAGTGCGCGCACCCGTCGATCGAGGGTGCGCTCATGGATTTCAGCATTTCCTATTGGGTGGCCGGGGCTGGACGGAACGAAGTGAAGGAAGCCCCGGGGTTTTCCGACGTCAGTTTGAGCGGTGCCTGAATCTCTTACGGTGGTCTCCAGCGTAATTTCTCGATCGAGATCGCGGAGCTACGAAAACACCAATTCGGGTTTTGGTCAGGCGGCGACGTTCTGTTTCGGCGACTCTGATTGCGCGGATCAGTGCATTCGGGCATTCGGGAAAATGCGATCGCCTGCCTTCGCTGGTATACGAGAAATTCTGACAGAGTGCCGAAGTTCAGAATGGCAATCTGTGCCTCGGGTTGGATAGTCTGGGATCTGCACCCTGCATCTCCCTTCACTGTCCCGCCTCAATCGGTATCCTGCCATGCTGTTGTCTGTTCGCTTGACCGCATTGATCTTGACTCTGTCAGTCGCATCACGTGTTTTCGGCGATCAATCATCGGATCATAAAGTTGGACTTCGCGAGAGCACGCCTGACGTCTGGGCCTTGCTACATGTGAACGTGATTTCGGGCGCTGGTCGATCTGTTGACGATGCAACCGTGGTCGTTCGCGACGGAAAGATTGTTTCGGTCGCGCCCGGTGGTATGGCTCCACCAGACGCGCGGCAGCTTGATCTGACGGGAAAGACGATCTATCCGGGGTTCATCGATGCCTATTCAGAATTGAGTCTGTCGTCTGAACGAATCGATGGCACTGCCAAACATTGGAACGTAAACGTCGTTCCACAATTGGCCTTTGCAGACAACTTTATTCCGAATCCGCAGAACGAGCAGCTTCGGAAACAGGGAATTGTTGCTCAGCTTCGAGCCCCCTCGACAAAAATCATTCGCGGCGTCAGCGCCGTTGTTTCGACTGGCACGGACGATGTAAAAACTGCGATCATCGCTGATCGAGTCGCCCAGCACATGGAACTGACAGTTCCGGCGCGAAACCGAGTGGTCTATCCCGGCTCTCCAATGGGTGCCGTGGCGCTGGCTCGTCAAACGATGTACGACGCGCAATGGTATCGCGACGCTTGGAACGTCGCGGAATCCGATCCGACTCTGCCGCGGCCCGAAAGAAACGCCGCATTGGCCGCGCTGCAGCCACTGCTGACGCGTCGCATGCCCGTGATCGCTGAAGCTTCGAATGAATTGTTTCATCTGCGAGCGGACCGGTTTGCCAGCGAGTTTGGTCTGAAGCTGATCGTGAAGGGTAGCGGTCAGGAATACCGTCGTCTCGCGGACATTGCTGCCACACAGCACGACGTCATCCTGCCGCTCAATTTTTCGAAGCCACCGAACGTCAGCACATCAGAAGCCGCAGAAAACGTCACGCTAGAATCGCTCATGCACTGGGATCTGGCGGCAGAAAATCCTGCCAGAGTCGCCGCCGCCAACATTCGATTCGCGTTGTGTACAGACAAGCTCGATTCCGTTGACGATTTCCTGAAGCACCTTCGAATCGCCGTTGAACGCGGACTCGCAAAACCGGCAGCACTCAAAGCTCTCACTCAGACGCCAGCGGAAATGTTTAACATCAGCGAACAACTTGGCACCGTTGAAGCAGGAAAGCTTGCCAGTTTTGTAGTCACGGATGGAGACATCTTTGAAAGGAAGACAACCGTTCTGGAAACGTGGGTTGCAGGGCAGCGTTTCGAACATGCCCCCGAGCCTCATCGAGATCTGACGGGGCGTTTTGAGGTTCGGCTGGAGCCCACCGGCAAGCTCGCTGACAAATTGTACATCGAATTGAAACGCGACGGTAAGAAATCCGTTGGTCGCGTTTCTGTGAATCCGATTCTCGATGACGAACCCCAGAAACGCGACTCTGACAGCAAATCGGCGGCGAAAGACAAAGCTGAATCCGCCACCGTGGAACTCAAGAACACGGCGCTGCTGGACTTTGTTGCCAGTGGTCAATTCGAAGCGAAGTCGTTCGGCATCGAGGGAGCGGCAAGGCTGTTGCTTGTCTTCAGCAATTCCAACGACTCCAAAATAACGACCGCTGCAGTTGGGCAGGTCGTCTGGCCCAGTGGCCAAGTGGCCGTCGCCAAAGCTATTCGAATGGAGACCGTTCCGCCCGACGACGAAGCTGACGACGAAACTGACGACAAAACTGACGACAAAACAGATGAAGACACGGAAGCACGCGCTGCCAAGGCTTCGTTTCCTGTCAATTTACCACTCGGCGCATTCGGGCGCACGGAACCTCCGCAAACTGTTGGCCCAACCGCGTTCGTCAACGCGACGATCTGGACGTGTGGCCCCCAAGGAGTGATCAGGAATGGGACATTGCTGATTGACGGCGGAAAGATTGTTGCAGTCGGCCGGAAATTACTGTTGCCGCAGGATGTGACGAAAATCGACATGCAGGGCATGCACATCACGCCAGGCATCATCGACTGCCATTCGCACATGGCCACAGATGGAGGCGTCAATGAGTCAACTCAGGCGATCACCTGCGAAGTTCGCGTGGGCGACTTCATCGACTGCGATGACATTTCGATCTACCGTCAACTGGCCGGCGGCACAACGACGTCGAATATTCTGCACGGTTCCGCCAACCCGATCGGCGGCCAAAATCAGGTCATCAAACTACGATGGGGACTCAACGATGAACAAATGAAAATGGCGGAAGCGCCGCAAGGGGTTAAGTTCGCATTGGGAGAAAACGTCAAGCAAAGTAATGCGGGCGATGATTTCAAGTCACGCTATCCGCAGACACGCATGGGAGTGGAACAGCTGTTCCGCGACGCATTCCACGCTGCTGGCGAATACGGCGATCGAGTCGACAGTTACAACAAGAAACGTCAGGGCCTGCCGCCGCGTCGTGACCTAGAACTCGACGCCCTGCGAGAAATCCTTGCTCAGAAACGCTGGATTCACTGTCACAGTTATCGTCAGGATGAGATCCTCGCACTGATCCGCGTTCTTGATGAATTTGATGTGACCATTGGCACGTTTCAACACATTCTGGAAGGCTACAAAGTCGCCGACGAAATGGCGCGGCACGGTGCGATGGCGTCTGCGTTCTCAGACTGGTGGGCTTACAAACTGGAAGTCTACGATGCGATTCCTTACGGCGGAGCATTGATGCACAACGCCGGCATCGTGGTGTCGTTCAATTCTGACGATTCTGAAATTGGCGCACGCCTGAATCAGGAGGCTGCCAAAGCCGTCAAGTATGGTGGTGTTCCGGCGGTTGAGGCGTTGAAATTTGTGACGCTGAATCCGGCAAAGCAACTTCGAATTGACCAGCATGTCGGATCACTCGAACCGGGAAAACAGGCAGACTTTGTGGCGTGGAACGCGCCGCCACTATCCAACTACAGTCGCTGCCAGCAGACATGGATTGATGGAGCGAAATACTTTGACCGCGCGGAAGACGCGGCCGCTCGCGAATCAGTCTTTGAAATGCGGAATACGCTCATCCAAAAGATTTTAACGTCCGGGCAGAAAATGCGCGGCATCGGAGCAAGTGACGACGACCCGTCGGCAATGTGGCTTCGCCATGACGAATTCTGTCGTGCAAGCGGACACGAACATGGCTTCGACCATTGATCGTCGCGAAGTGTGAACACAACTCTCATCAATTCGAACTCAGCTCAACTCAGCTCAACTCAGCTCATAGACTTAACCCCATGCAAATGCCTGAAGCCAGATCATTGCCTGCCAGTCAATCGGGAAGCACATTTCGCAATGTTGCTGTGTCTCGAATGAGTCCTAAAACAGCCGTGCTCGTCGCTGTTTATCTGGGGTCGTGTGTGTTTTCGATTGAAGGAGCATGTTTCGCCACCGATGAAATTCCGGGGGCTCCACAGAAGCAACCGATCGCGCTGACCAACGGCATGATTTTTCCCATCGATGGAGAACCTATCGACAACGGAACGATCGTTTTTAACGGCGGTCGGATCTCCGCAATCGGAAAAAACATGACGCCGCCAGCCGGTGCTAAGGTGATCAACCTCAAAGGCCAGCATGTTTACCCGGGGCTGATTGAGTCGCATTCACAAATCGGACTGAAAGAGATTTCCGCCGTACGAGCATCCCTCGACTTCAGCGAAACCGGGTCACTGAACCCGAACATTCAGGCCAACATTGCGATCAACCCCGATAGTGAAGTCATTCCCGTCACGCGTGCAAACGGAGTGTTGCTCGCGGTCTCGGCACCTTCCGGTGGAAGAATCAGCGGCACGGCGTCGATTATCCAACTCGACGGCTGGACGCATGAAGACATGACGTTGAAAAGCAATGCCGCCCTCGTCATCAACTGGCCGTCTCCGCCAACTTCGGGGGCAAGTCCCGGCCTAGAAATTCTTCGGCAGACGTTTGACGATACTCGAGCCTATAAAACGGCACGTGAAGCGAAAGATTCGACTCAACCGTTCGACATTCGCCTCGAAGCAATGCTTCCGATTCTGACTCGCGACCTGTCCGTCATCGCAATGGCGAATGATGTGCGAGAAATTCAGGCTGCCGTAGCGTTTGCGGAGGAACAACAATTCCGATTGATTATCTTCGGAGGGCATGACGCCGAACAGTGTGCGGCTTTGCTGAGGCAGCACGATATTCCGGTCATAATCAATTCAACGCATCGACGTCCGAGACGTCGTCATGAACCGTATGACATCGCCTACACTCTGCCCGAAAGACTTCGACGTGCAGGCGTTCGCTTCTGCATTTCCAGTTCTGAGCGAGGACGCACTTGGAACGCTCGAAACCTGCCGTACCACGCGGCGACGGCGGTCGCTCACGGATTATCGCCGGACGACGCTCTGCGTTCCGTGACGCTGTATCCCGCTCAGATACTCGGTATCGATGACCGCGTGGGGTCACTGGAAGTCGGCAAAGACGCAACGTTAATCGTGACTAACGGCGATCCACTGGAAACGACAACGCAGGTCACGCGCGCCTACATTCAGGGCCGGGTTGTACAGCTAACCAGTCGTCACACACGACTGCATGCCAAGTATCGCGAGAAATACCGGCAGTTGAAAGATACTGAACAGCCGTAGCCTGCAGCCTGCCGATCGGCAGACGAGACCGTCGGGAGTCCATTGATGCCGAAATTGCGATTTGTTGTGGAGTCGGCAGGGTTCGTTGGTTGAGCTTCGTCTGCTGTGGTCGAGGTTGGCATTTTCCGAATGACGGCGGGGCACCAAACTGCCTGCTGCACATGGTTTATCTCAATTCCATCCACATCCGAACGGCTCGGTGGCTTGTTGTCTGGCTGCTGTGTACTTGTGGCTGCGCGGATCGGAGTTTGTTGCGGCCGGCTTTGCACGATCCGCCGCCGCCCGAATTTTCCGACAGTGGTGAGTCGACGACGCCGGATCGATGGTGGACTACGTTCGACAATCCGGACCTCAGCGATCGAATCGAAGTGGCGCTGGGCGACAACTATTCGCTGGCGTCTGCTCAGAATCGCGTTCGCGCGGCTCGAGCAATAGCGCGGCGGGAAGCGTCCGATTTGTTTGGAGACCTGAACGGAGTCGTCGGTCTGAACAGTACCTTCGGCCCCGGTCAAGATCGCACGACGTTGCAGTTGGGACTGGACGGCTTTTATCCCATTGACTTGTGGGGCGAAATCGAAGCCCGTGTTAATGCTCAGCACTTGCGAGCGAATGCGACCGGCTTGGACTATCAGGTGATTGCACTGGACTTGTCCGTTGAAATTGCGCGGACGTGGTTTTCGCTGATCGAAGCCCACGCACAAGTGAAGCTGCTCGAAAATCAAATCAAAACCAACCGCGTTGGGTTGGATAATCAGGAATCTCGATTCGGGCTGGGCTTTATTAGAAGCGCCGATGTCTATCGCCAGCGGCAGTTGCTGGAATCCACACTGGAACAATCGGTGGTTGCGAAAGGACGAATTGAAGTTCTGGAACATCAACTGGCCATCCTTCTGGGTGAAATGCCTCAGACGGCCACTTACGTAACCGGGGCGGACCTGCCCGATCTGCCGCCACTTCCACAAGCCGGACTGCCGTCGGAATTGTTGCAACGCCGTCCGGATGTTCGTCGTGACTATGTCGCGTTTCAGGCGGCCGACCATGATCTGGCCTCCGCGATCAGTCGCCAGTATCCCCGGCTTATTAACTCCACACGAAACTACCAAGATCTATGCAAAGACGTGTGCAATCTGTGATTGGCGAAAGAAGCCTTTGATTCGATCGGGAAATCCGGAGATCTTGTCGAGAATGCGTTCGAGTGTTGCCCGGAAGTCTGGGGGTGTCTCCCGGAAGTGGTTCGTTCTTCAGATTCTGTTTGACGTCGTTGTTCAGGAACTCCGACGGATTGTGCTCCGGGGAATACCGAGGCAACCAGACGACTTCTATTTGATCCCGATGATCAGCGAGCCAATCGCTGACGGCATGGGCGGTGTGTGACGAAAGCCAGTCGATAAACAGAAAGATCTTT
>JBDNHJ010000142.1:0-3271 GCA_041688835.1 Fuerstiella sp. | reverse complement strand
CGTTATCATGAGAGAATGTGGACGGCCATCGCGACCTGCGGAAAGCAAAAGAAAAGCTTCTTCGATTTCCTGAGAGTCGCCATCAAGGAAAAGCTGGCCGGAAATCAATCGCCGTCATTGATCAAACCGTGAACGGTTACGTTAAAAAATAGTTCCCTTGAAAGCAGTTTCCGATCGCTAAAGCGACACCGCTTGGCTGAACGCCAAGCGGATGCCACCCGCGAAAGTGCCGTCGGAACTTCGCAGCCATAGCCGCCCCAACTGCCCCAACGGCTGCCTAGAGATCACCGACCGCGTTTCCATCCTGATGCTGGATCAGGTTGTTCAGCAGGCCTTCGTCGATCGTGGCCGACACAGATCGGACAGAACCGTCTGTCATTAGAGCGTGGAAGGTGTCTGCGATGTTGCCAAGGATCTTGACGCCGTCTTTGCCGGTGAATTCGAGGCCACCGGGTTTTGTCCAGATGTCTGCTTTGCTGGCTCCAGCGTCGACCACCAGAAACGTGTTCGACGTACCATCCAGAAAATCACGGATGCGGGTTTTCTGACTGCCGTCGCCGAAGGGCGTTTTTTCGCCGGTAAACACGTGTAGCGACGTGTGCCCTCGCTTGTTGACGCCTTCGGTTTTGAACACGTCCGGCATTTCGGCGATCAGCTTTTTGTTATGCTCACTGTCCCACGGTTCATCACGTTTGAATCGTTGGTACAAAGCCAGCTCCTCCACAAACGGCAGCAGTTGGACTCGCCAGCTAAGCCCTTTCGACTGTTCGTCTGCGTCACCACCATGCCGTGGAAACGCACCGTAGACATCATGATAATTATGGAAGGCCAAGCCGATTTGCTTGAGGTGATTCTTGCGAGTCATTCGCTGGGCAGCACCGCGAGCTTGTGTGACGGTTGAGAACAATTCGATGACGACTGGCTTCAGGGTTTCCACAAAGGCCGCCATGTCGTCCGGCTTGGGAACTCCATACAGCACGTTGACGCCTTCCGGCTTCACAACAGTTCGGTCGAACAAGTCCGTCAGTGTCTTCAGCATTTCGCCATCGATGGGGGAATCTGGGCTATTGGCCATGCCCATCATTTGAGCTTTCTGCATCTGCATCAGGCCCATCAGCAACGCTGATAGCTGAGCGGCTGAGGCTTCGTTTTGCATTTCCGCCGTCACGTTTTGCAGGTATTCGCTGCTGCCGCTGACATCGAAGGATGCCTGGATGGCGTTGATCGTCTGCACGATACCAGCCATCGGCAGGTTACCGGCCAATTCGTTCTTTAACGCCGTTAGCGGAATCAGGTCAGCCGCAAACAGAAAGTCGTTCTTATCGCCGGCCGCCTGAAATCGTTGAGTCAGCGGAGTGTCTGCGATGGCTTTCGCTTGCAACATTTTCGGCAACAGATTGGCGGGCGCTGCGATCAGTGTTTTGCTGTCGGGAAACGATAGAGCGTATTCTCCGAACGTCTTCAGCGTGCCACCGGGGACTTGGATATCGACGGGTTTTCCCATCGGTTGCAACGACTTGAAGATGGCTTCCTGATCGATGTCTGTTGTGGAACGCACGATCCACGATGGCAGTCGTCGGGCGGCTGCCAGCTCGACTTCATCGTCCAAGTCTCTGACGATCTCTCCCCCCTGCTTTGTCGCCAGTGCCTGAAACACCCTGGCTTCCAGCTCGGCCGGAAGCTCTCGAACCGATCCGTCCGCCAGCCCCGTGTGAAACGTCGCTCCAATTTTGCCCAGCGTTTCGCTGGCAACGCCATCCTTCAATTCCAGCCCGCCCGGCTTGGTCCAGAAGTCGGCTTTGTCACTGCCGGCAACCACCGTCAGAATGGTATTCGATGTGCCGTCAGTGATGTCTCGCATGCGCGGCCCTTTGTCGCCGCCAAACAAGGCCGTTTCACTGTTCAGGACATGCACCGCTGTCTTGCCTTTTTCCTTGACGCCATTGGTCAGAAAAACGTCGGGCATTTCCGCGATCAGAGTTTTGTTATGGTCGCTGTTCCACGGTTCGTCCAGATGAAACTGATTGTACAGTGGAGCCTGACCCAGATACGGCAACAAGTGAACTCGCCAGCTCAGATTCCCCTTATTGTCGTCGCGTCCATCGTCATCAACGAAGCCGTTGTACACGTCGTGAAAATTATGAAACCCCAACGCGATCTGTTTTAAGTTGTTCCGTTGTTGCGTGGCCCGGATCGACTTTTGCTGTTGCTCCGCGCCAACGGGCTCATCCACAGCCTCATCCACAGCCTCATCCGGCAGGCCGGCCAGTTGATAGATCGTGTGTTTGTCCAGCAGCATGATGATCTGATCCACTTCACGTGGATCAAGTCCCATGCCCTCTTTCAGTTCGACCATGCGTTTGTCGAACTCGTCACTTTGCCCGGTCGCTTCAATGAGTCCGGTGATATGTTTCGACTTCAACAATCGTGCTGGTTGAGCGACGAATCCAGCGACAAAGTCGTCTGTGACGTACCTCTGCAGCGTGTTTGTTTGAGCCCACGCCGATTGCGGTATCAACGAACACAAAACCACAGCAGCCAGAACGACCGATGAGCATTTACTCGCAGGCATAGCGAAACTTTCACGGGATGAGTCGAATTTGTTGAGCGAACAGCCACTCATCTTACGGGTGACAGGGCCTTTCAGCAATCCACCTCGCACAGCAGGCAGGCGGGTGTGGCAATCCACCTCGCGCAGCAGGCAGGCGGGTGTGGCAATAGTTTCTGACGTGATCAGCCACATGGCGTTCGCTTGGGCTGTCCACAACGTGCTATTGACCGGGAATCGGTTTGCGCAATTTTTGTTCCATGTCATTCGGGTAGCAGCGCTTGCCGTTCAGGCTAGCCTAGGCCGTTAAAAATTCGGTATTGACAGGTTTTTTGGGGGGGGGCAAGACATGGTTTTGTTTCCTAAGATTATTGCTTTCCGGTCTCGAATTTTGACGCATCGATACAATGATGCCTAGCTTGACTGTGGGCGATAAGTCCGCACCGTGACCGGCAGTCATTTTGGAATCAACCAGATTTTGCACGCCGTTCGTTTCGTCATCGACGCGGCCGTGTCGTTGCGAGCCAGTTCGCGCGTGCTGAATGTGATGGCTCAGATGGATGGTCGTCCTGCATTTGACGAACCGTGTCACACCACGGTCCAGAATTTCATGGTGCGCGTTGGGCTGTATCTGGTGCAGCAGTCAAGATTTGAAAGTTCGTCAGCAGGCGCGTCTGCCATCTTGCAAAGATGGAAGCGAATTTCGGCTGGCTGGACGAGTAT
>JBDNHJ010000141.1:0-4453 GCA_041688835.1 Fuerstiella sp. | reverse complement strand
GCATCTCTGCGACCGGACATCTGGAAGCTGTCACACCCGGAATCCATCCGCACGTATCGAGACGAAGAACGACGCCAAACCGCCGCCCGACGAGACCGCACACGGCTCGAACGCCGACTCGCCAGACTCAAGCAAAACGCCCGAAGACTGAGAACCGACGACCCCCGGCAACGGATGGTGCTGGTGGGCGCTTACGGCCGCGCTGCGATGGCCGGAACGGCAAGTGATGTTTGATAATGGTGACACCGTCGAAATGCTTGAACTGTGTTCATCAGAGAAGGTTCCTCCCAGCGAAGTAGAGGAAATGAGCGATGACGACGTGTTTGTAAAAAAGTGGTTGGAAAGTAAGCCGGAAAAGTGCGAAGCCTGTGGTTCTGTTGACCTCCAAGCTGCGAACGGAAATCTTCTAGGCAGTGAAGCATACGGAATCAAAACGAACGGTGTGTCTTGGGTGTGTGCGAATTGCGGTACAGCGCCATCAGACGATAAGTTCATCACTCAGTCGCGCAGACTGCGGAATGAACTAACCAGCCTGATAGAACAGGCAGATTCAGTGCTGGAAGAATTCAATTCGGAAACGTCTGACGTCCACGAAGGAAGTGGAGAGAACTGAATCTCGCGGCGGTTCCCATGCCCCCCAAAACGGGGCTTTACGAGCCACAAGACTGCCGGTTTGGTCGACCTGAGCGGCTCCAACTGGACGATGGCACGGCCTGCGGAGATGTGCGACAACACAATCCGGATACGGTACGGCGTGTATGCGGATTCAGTTTTCGCACAGAGTTTGTCAGATGCTCAAACGGCCGATACTCTTTTCAATAGGCTATTTATTGGTGAAGTGGCGTAGAAACGGGAATTGCGAAACCGGTTAGCATCCGCTCGCTTGTGACTCTATCTTGCCTTCATGCACACTGCCCGCAAAATCCTCGCCCTGAAATTCGAACTCGAATCGAACGCGGGAACTGTCGAGTTGATTGCTTGGATTGAATCCGATGGCAATTGTAGTTACCTAAAGCCAACACGTCCGAAAAAAACACTGATGGACGTCACAGCAGGTGACACCGTTATTCACAACGCCGAAACATTCTACCGCGTTCGTCGACTAAAGCCTTGGCGGGCCATGTGCTGCAAAGCTGAACAGGAATATTCAGAGGTCACGAGCGGGCGTGACTGGGAGCCTAGAAGTGCTTAATGGCCGGGTTCTTGCTCAGGCTTCGATTCTCGGCCCTGTTTCTGCTGCCTCTCAATTAGAAGGTTCACTGTCTGATTGATCTCCGCAAAGAGAGACGGCTTCACGTGGCCATTGTGTCCATCGGGCATGAACTCTTCGTGCGGAACGTCGACTATCCAATCGCAGATGGCAACTGTCGGCTGACTAAATGTGGTCTGTGGATGGTGCTGACCGTTCTTGCCGTGAGAAATGACAACTTCTGTAAGCGTGTCGTGCTCGGGAGTCCGCAGCGTCGCGGTCACAACGCACTGTGCAACGCCGGTGCCAATGTCCGAGCCCAGCGCGATGACTCGCCGGTTTTTCATGCTGCCGTCTTTGGCTCGCACTTGCTTAGCGTAAATCACTTTGCCACGTCGCAAGTCCATATATCAGCCTACTCATGCCGACTGGCATCGAAGCTACTTTGAAGTGATGTTGCTGCGTCTGCCGGTATCATACCGACTGGCATCGACGGCTCGAATATTCGATTGACCACTTCTTTCATCTCTGAAAGGCATTCACGAAAATGGGCAGTGGCTTTGAATGTGATGTTATAGAATTCGAGCCGTTCAAGCATGCTGCTGATCTTGCCGCCTGTCTTATGGCATCCGCAGTACAATTCGTAGATTGCCTTGTCGGTTTTCAAGCACGGCGCGACCTTGCCGGACATCACGTCATCGATACATGACTCGTGAAACGCCTCAATGTCTCGCCACAATGTCACAGCGGACTCTAGAAGGCTTTCGGTTTCTTGGCGTTCAATCGTGCCGAAGTCCTCAACTATCGCTGCTTCGTGATCGGCCTTCCAAGCTGCAACGAGACTGTCAAACGAGAAGACTCGCTTGCCTGCCCTTTCGATAATGGCGTCCATCGTGCGCATGGTAAAGGCGGTATCACCGTCGAGACGCTCGAGGTAGAATCGTTCAACACATCGGAGGTGCTGTCGTGAAAGAGCGCATCGTCCGAATCAAAGTCCGAATTCGAGACCCGAAACAACCACTCGACGAAATTCGGCAAGTTATTGAGACCAGCCGGGACCACACGACCACATCACCGGCACCACCAGACGTGCGCGAGTCTGTTTTGCCCGACGAGCAATTGGAGACGAAGCTACAGCCAGAACTGCAGAAGTTTCTTGACGATCTCGACGCCAGCACGGAGACGGAAGAATCTGTTGCATCTCGGCCGAACTATCTGACAGACTCTCGAACCGCGTCCGAATTCACCGCCGATTTTCGCATCGGCGCGCACCTTGATCGTCGATTTCCGGTGCACGTGTTCGATCGGGCGCTAGGCTGGGCTGTTAAAAACTGGGGATTGACAGATATCTTTGGGGGTATGCCGAGGGTGGTTTTGTTTCCTAAGACTATGGGCTGTCTGTCCCGAATTTTGTTGCATGGATGCGATGACGCCCAAGTTGACTGTGGACTATAAATCCCCGCCCCACAAAGTGATTGCTTTTCTTCGATCTGGTCGGGACAAACTGCGTTCGAAGTACGCCGCATTGAGAGTCGAATTGCGGCGTGCGGAAAATCAGGTCTGTGCCGTGACCAACAGCCGCGAAATGTGGGAACAGCGAGCCCGACTCGCCGAGGCCGCACTCGCTGAGTTTAAAAAAGTCAGTAGCTTGCGCCGCCACCGAAACGTCGCGTGAGCTGAGTCTTGTCGATCAGATTTCTGACGTCACCACCGTGACCGGCAGTCATTTTGGAATGAACCAGATTCTTTTTGCCGTTCGCTTCGTCATTGACGCGGCTGTGTCGATGCGAGCCAGTTCGCGTGTACTGAATGTGATGGCTCAGGTGGATGGTCGTCCCACGTTCGATGAACCATGCCACACCACTGTCCAAAACTTCGTCGTCCGCATCGGGCTGTATCTGGTGCAGCAGCGAACGTTGGTTCACGACGACTGGATTTGGATTGCCGATCACACCATCGCCGCCGGCACGACCAAATGTTTCGTCGTGCTGGGAATTCGCCAGAGCCGGTTTGTCCAACTGAACCGTCCATTGCAACATCATGATATGGAACCACTGGCTCTGCTGCCCGTCGAACAATCCACCGGAGCCATTGTTCATCAACAGTTCCTGGATCTCAGCAAGCGGTATGGTGTGCCAACGCGGTTCGTCAGAGTGGTTTTGGACACCTCAAACCGCCGTGTCCCAAGACCAAGGCCCGCTACATGAACATTGATCGCGAGGTGCGTTGGGGAGCGCGTGCTCTGTATGTGCTCGATCGCGTGAGAAGTGGCGACCTGACGGTTCGTCAGCAATCGCGTCTGCCTCTTGACAGGATGGAAGCGAAGTTCGGCTGGCTGGACGAGTACCGTGATGCGATCAGCTTGTGGAGCGAATTGTCGCGCGTCGGCCAGAGTGCCAACAGCGTTGTCCGCCGCCATGGATATGCGGTCGACACGATGGCTGAACTGCACTGCATCACAGAAGATCTGCGACACGCTTCATCGCAGGCGCTGGCAGAGCAGATCATTGAGCAGGTCGAACGGATGTGCGAGGCGGTTGGTGATGATCACAAACTCCCCGGCAGCAGTGAGGTTCTGGAATCATTGATCGGTCGAGGCAAGCAGTTGATGGGGCCGACGTCCGGCAACAGTCTGACGAAACAGGTTCTGGCGATGGCCACCGCAACAGCCGATCTCAGTTCCGACCTGATCCGGTCGGCGTTGGAATCCTGCTCCATCAAGAACGTCAGGCAATGGTGCGCCGAACATCTCCCACGCACTCTCCAGAGCCTCAGACGAGAAGATCTCAAACCTACCAACGAGGAACAAAAATTGCGCAAAGCAATAACCACCGCAACCCCAGCTTTTTAACAACCCAGCGCTAGGCCGCGTCACGATAGTAGTAATTCAGCACTCCACCGAGTCGCTCACGACAGTCGATGTTTCCTGTAACAGCGGCGACTTCGTCGCCCGGTTCAATGATCTGGTTTTGGAGTCCCTGATGGTTGCGTTCCCTGCGGTAATGTTCGAGATAGTTTGTGACAGCGCGACGCAATGACTTCTCGCCGAAGAAGATCATTCGAGAAAGACACTCGGATTTGATGCTCAAATGAAAGCGTTCCAGGTGCGCGTTCAAATTGGGAGTCCTCGGTGGCAATCGCACCGGCTGCACATCGGCCCCTTCCAGAACACCCTGAAACGCCGAGCTGAAGTTGGTATCGCGATCCATCAGGACGTACTTCTTGTCTTTCAGGAAGCCGTCAAAGGGATCGGTCAGGTTCCTC